>DATFMC010000042.1:0-31641 GCA_035267105.1 Geopsychrobacteraceae bacterium | reverse complement strand
TCATACAATAAAGTCATTGGGTACGGAATCCGGACACTTAGTTTTTGAAAAACCGGAAAGATTTTCACAACTTCCCTTCAATCTCCTGTAAGAAACTATATAATGGTATTGATATTTCCAAAAAATCGGATCAATGCCGGGAATTGATGAGTTCCCGGCTGCAACAGCGGAGGATGACGATGAGGCAGATTAATCGTGTAGCTGTTCTAGGGGCTGGCGTCATGGGTGCAACCATTGCCGCACATCTTGCAAACGCCGGACTTGAGGTGAAACTGCTCGACATGGTTCCACCTGAGCTGTCAAACCAGGAGAAATCCCGGGGTCTGACCCTGAAAAACCCTGAAGTCCGCAACCGATTTGCCGCTCAAGGGTTGCAAGGGTTGTTCAAAATGAAACCTGCCCCCCTTTATCTCACTGATTATGCGACCCAGATTGAAATCGGTAATTTTACAGACGATCTGCCTCGTCTCAACGAGTGTGACTGGGTCATAGAGGTGGTCATCGAACAACTGCTGATCAAAAAAGAGTTATTTGCCAAACTCGTCCCTCATCTTGCCCCCGGAGCAATACTCTCTACCAACACCAGCGGATTATCGATCAACGAACTTGCCGAGACCCTTCCGCTTGAACTGCAGAGGAATTGCCTGGTGACACACTTTTTCAACCCTCCACGCTACATGCGCCTGCTGGAAATCGTCCCGTGCAAAAACACCGATCCGGCAACTGTTACGGGCCTGGCAGACTTCATCAGTCGCCGCCTTGGCAAGGGGATCGTCTACGCCAAAGACACACCCAATTTCATCGCCAACCGCATTGGCGTCTATGCCATCTATAAAGGGATTGAGCATATGCTGGCGATGGATCTGACCGTCGAGGAGGTCGACAGTGTCTCCGGCCCGGCGACGGCTCGACCGAAGAGTGCCGTCTTCCGCACCTCCGACCTGGTCGGACTCGATACGCTGGCCCATGTGGGCAACAACTCCTATCAACTGCTCACTGAGGATGAAGAACGAGACATCTTTAAACTCCCCGACTTTCTGCAACAGATGATTGAGAAAGGGCTTCTTGGCGATAAAAGCAAACAGGGCTTCTACCGCAAGGAGACCGTCGATGGCAAACGGCAGATTTATTTCTACGACTATAAGAGTGGTGAGTACCAACCCGCCCGAAAACCGAAGTTTCCCTCGGTGCAGAGCACCAGGCAGATTGATGATCCCGCTCAAAGAATTGCAACCGTTCTCAGCGGTAACGATAAAGGAGCTGAATTCGCCTGGCGCAGTCTGCGCGACACCCTGATCTACGCTGTGAACCGGGTTCCCGAAATCGCCGATGACATCCTTAACATCGACAATGCGATGAGGTGGGGGTTCAATTGGGAACTCGGACCTTTTGAAATGCTCGACGCCATCGGCGTCAACAACTTTATCAAACGTACTGAAGCCGATTCCATCGACGTTCCGGAGTCATTGCGGGGGGTTGAATCGTTTTACCACTTCAATGAAGCTGGCGGGAAGGAATATTTCGACCTGCAGAGTAGAGAATACCGACTCGTCCCCATCAAGCCCGGACAGCTCTGCCTTGAAATTATCAAGCGTGCTGGCGGTGTTGTAGAGAAGAACAGTGACTGCTCGCTGATCGATCTGGGAGATGGCGTTTTCGGCCTGGAATTCCACTCCAAAATGAATGCTATCGGCAGTGGCACCCTCGCGATGACCTCAAAAGCTATTGCCCGCGCTGAGCAGGAAGGTGTCGGGCTGGTCATCGGTAATCAGGGAACCAACTTTTCCGTCGGGGCCAACCTGATGATGATGGCCGTAGCCATGGCGGAAGGAGCTTACGAGGATATCGACATGATGGTCCGCGCTTTCCAGAAAACGACCATGGCTGTCAAATATTCAAAGATTCCGATTGTTGCCGCCCCCTTCGGCATGACCCTCGGCGGCGGTTGTGAGTTTTCTCTACATGCCGATGCAATCAATGCTTACGCGGAAACCTACATGGGGATGGTCGAAATCGGCGTCGGCCTGCTCCCGGCGGGAGGCGGCACCAAAGAGATGTGCCTGCGCGCTGTACAGCTGGCCCAGCAGTATGAAACCGACGTCACGCCCTTTATCTTCAAGTATTTCAAGCAGATCGGCATGGCGACCGTTTCAATGGGAGCGGCAGAACTGCGCAACCTGGGCTATCTGTGTGATGGAGACAGCATCAGCATGGATATCGACCGACTGATCTCCGACGCCAAACAGAAGGTTCTGGCACTCGCCAGCAACTATCGCCCACGGCAACCCGTCAACAATCTTCCGGCTCCGGGTCGCAGTATTGCCGCCAGTATCGGAACCCAGTTGTGGAACATGCAGCAGGGCGGCTATATCACAGATTATGAAGCGGAGATAGGCAGGATCATCGCCGGGGTTATCTGTGGCGGAGATGTCCCCGCAGGAATGCCGATTACCGAGCACTACCTGCTGCAGCTTGAGCGGGAAGCATTCCTCAAACTGTGTGGCAACAAAAAAACAGCTGAACGTATTCAGAATATGCTGAAAACCGGGAAGCCATTGCGGAACTGAAAAATCGACTAACGCGGAGGAAACAGATGAAAACAGCCTATATTCTGGCCAGCTACCGCACCCCGGGCTGCCGGGCGAAAAAAGGCAAATTTAAAGATATGCGTCCCGACGATCTGGCGGCAAAAGCCATCGCCGGACTGGTTGAACGCACAGCAGTCGACCCGATGCAGATCGATGATGTGCTGATCGGTTGTGCCTTTCCCGAGGGCGAGCAGGGGATGAACATGGCGAGGATCGCTACGCTCAAGGCTGGCCTCCCTTACCAGGTTCCGGCCCAGACCATCAACCGCTTCTGCTCATCGGGCCTGCAGGCCATCGCCCTGGCCGCCGAACGGATTATGGCTGGCTTCTCTGACTGCATCATCGCCGGAGGCGCGGAATCGATGACCATGGTGCCGATGGCGGGCAACAAATACAGCGCCAATCCTGAACTTGCAGCTGAATGGCCGGAGACCTTCGCCTCCATGGGGATCACGGCAGAGTTGGTGGCTGATGAATATCAGATCGATCGGCAGGCACAAGATGCCTTTGCCGTCGCCAGCCATGCAAAAGCCGCTGCTGCCATCGAGGCAGGTCGATTCAGAAACGAAATCATCCCGGTTGAAATTGAAAAAAACCAGCTCATCCACAACAAGGTGCTGACCGAAACAGAACTGGTCAGTATTGATGACGGGGTCAGAGCTGACACCACCCTGGAAGGACTGGCCGGGCTGAAACCAGCTTTTAAGCTGGGAGGGACCGTTACCGCTGGAACCTCTTCACAGATGACCGACGGGGCGGCGGCAACATTGGTTGTTTCTGAAGAGTTTCTCAAGAAGATTGGCGGGCAGCCGTTAGCCCGCTTTGTTGCCTTCGCCGTCCGGGGCGTCCCGCCCGAAATCATGGGCATCGGCCCGGTTGAGGCGATTCCGGCCGCACTGAAATTATCCGGATTAAAGCAAAAAGACATCGACCTTATTGAACTGAACGAAGCCTTTGCCGCGCAGTCTCTGGCGGTAATCAAAGAGTTGAACCTCGACCCGAAAATCATCAACGTCAACGGCGGAGCAATCGCTCTCGGCCACCCGCTGGGTTGCAGCGGGGCAAAATTGACTGCCACCCTGCTGCATGAGATGCAGCGACGCAGTTCTAAGTACGGCATGGTTTCCATGTGTATCGGTGGCGGGATGGGAGCCGCCGGAATTTTTGAGAACCTGTAAAATCATTGACCGCGAAGAACGCGCAGAACGCAGCCTTGTTATCTGGCGGAGGAGGAAGAAAAATGACAACAGAAATACCTGGAGGCGGCGAATACCTGATTCGTGAGACCCCTTGTGAAAGTATATTCACCCCGGAAGATTTTTCCGACGAACAGAAACAGATCGCCGAAACAACCGAGCAGTTCGTCGAAAATGAGATTCTGCCCCACATCGAAGAGATTGATGCGCAGAATTTTGATCTGGTGATTGAAGGGATGCAGAAGTGCGGGGATCTAGGCCTGTTAATGATCGATGTCCCGGAGGAGTACGGTGGTCTGGAGTTGGATAAAGCCACCAGTATGCTGGTCGGTGAAAAAATTGCCCCCAGCGGCTCATTCTCTGTTGTCTACGCCTGCCATACCGGCATCGCCACGCTGCCGTTGGTTTACTATGGGACTGCTGCGCAGAAAGATAAATATCTGGAAAAACTGACGACAGGCGAGTGGTGTGGTGCCTACTGTCTCACCGAACCAGGCTCAGGCAGCGATGCCCTTGGCGCGCAAGCGACGGCAACCCTCTCCTCCGACGGCAAACATTACCTTCTCAATGGCACCAAGCAATACACCACCAACGGCGGGTTCGCCAAACTGTTCACCATCTTTGCCAAAATCGACAAAGAACACTTCACCGCCTTTCTGGTCGAGAACGACTTTGAAGGGTTGATCGTCGGCAAGGAAGAGAAAAAGATGGGGATCAAAGGGTCCTCGACCACTCAGATTATTCTTGATAATTGCAAGGTCCCGGTAGAAAACGTACTTGGAGAGATCGGCAGAGGGCACAAAATTGCCTTCAATGTACTCAATGTCGGGCGCTTTAAACTAGGCGCTTGCGTCACCGGCGCGGCCAAATTCGCCATGCTTGAAGGCGTAAAGTACGGTAACGAGCGAAAACAGTTTGGCACCCCGATCGGACAGTTCGGCGCAATCCAGGAAAAAATCGCTGATATGGCCGCCGATATCTTCGCCGCCGAATCACTGGTTTATCGCCTGGCCGGGCTCCTTGATGAAAAACTGGCGACCATCGACCGATCAATCGATAACTATTATGTTGAGTATCAGAAAGGGATTGAAGAGTACTCTGCCGAATGTGCCATTGCCAAGGTCTTCTGCAGTGAAACGCTGGCCCATGTTGTCGATGAAGTCGTGCAGATTCATGGCGGTTACGGCTTCTGCAGTGAGTACCCGGCTGAACGCTTCTACCGCGACGAGCGGATCAACCGGATTTTCGAAGGGACCAACGAAGTCAACCGGTTGCTGATCCCGGGGATGATCCTGCGCAAATCGATGAAAGGCGAGTTGCCTCTGCAGTCAGAGGCGATGAAAGCTTTCGAGGCACTGATGACGCCAAGTTTCGAAGAGCTTGATGACCAGATTCTGTTCGCGGCAGAAAAAATGCTGATAAAGAACCTCAAGACCCTGTTCCTGATTCTGGCGGGAGCCGGAGTACAGAAACATATGACCAGGCTGGCAGATGAACAGGAAATTCTGCTGGCCGCCGCCGATCTGGCAATTCAGATATTTGCTGTTGAAAGTGCAGTGCTGCGTGCCGAAAAAGTCTTCCCGATCGCCAGCGTTCGCAAGCAGGAACTGCTAAAGGCTGTGGTCAAAATCTGCGCTTTTAATACCTCCGAAGCTGCGGGGAGCGCTGCCAGAAAAGGAGCTTTTTATCTCGAAGAGGGGGACAACCTGACCATGATCCTCTCTGGAGTGCGGCGCTTCAGCAAATACGATGCGACGGGACTGTTAGAGGCGAAACGGACACTGGCTTCGGTGACCAGTGAAGAGGAAAAATATTTGTTCTGACGCCACACAAGTGATGTAACTGGAGAAACAGCCAGACCCTCGATATTGATTAACTACCGTTGTGCAATTTATTCCAAAGATCGTTAATCCGGCAAAAAGAAAATCCAACTTTTTGCCGAGCTTCCCACCTGGGTGGGGATGAAGCAAATAAGCTATTATTTTGGATTTCACCAGAACCTCGACATAAAAAGATATAAAAACTGATGATCCCCACACAGCACACCATCCCGACGACCTATATGGTCGGTCCGGTCCACTGCTACAGTGCCGAACTGAACGGTGAACTAACACTCTTCGACACCGGTCCGCCGACCGAAAGCGGGCAGGGCTATCTGCGCAAAAACCTCGACCTGTCACAACTCAAGCATGTCATCATCACCCACTGCCACATCGACCATTACGGGTTGACTCGCTGGCTTGAGCAGGAAACCAACGCAACCATCTATCTACCCTATCGTGATGGTTTGAAAATCTCCCAGCTTGATCAGCGTCTGGACAGGATAGGGGAGCTGCTGGCAGGAATCGGCTATGATCGTCAATTCCTGTCCGAGTTCAGGCAATCCATGGATGACGGCAGCACTTTCCCGCCCTTTCCGATCAATTATAAAATCATTGAAAGGGACTTACCTCGCCATTTGGGATTGGAAGTCCTTAACTGTCCCGGCCACTCACAAAGCGACCTGGTTTTTGCCACCTCGGACTGGGCGGTTACCGGGGATGTTCTGCTACGCGGAATCTTTCAATCTCCCCTGCTCGATGTAGACCTGGAGACGGGCGACCGATTCAGCAATTACCACGCATACTGCTCCACCCTCGAGAAGCTGGCCCGGCTTCGAAATCGCCATATTCTTCCCGGGCACCGAAAATCGGTGGAGAGCGTTGACACCACGATCCTTTTCTACCTTGACAAACTTCTGCGCCGAGCGGCACTGTTGAAATCTCACCGTAACAAAGGAAGTGTTGCCGACATTGTTAAACACCTGTTCGGCAATCACTTGACCCAGGCCTTCCATTATTATCTGAAAGCGTCTGAAGTCGTCTTCATGTTCGATTTTCTTGAAGAGCCCGACCGATTACAGACATCCCTGGAGGCCATTGGCCTTTTTGATGCCGTTGCAGAAAAGTTCCAGAAAGCAACTGACCGTTAAGGGGAAAACAGACTTGTCATGAACGGCTTTACCTATCTACCAAAGCTGATAGAAAATGCCCGCGACTCGGAGCGTTGGTTGATGGTGCTGAATCGGATGATGCGCCTGCTCATCCCGTTTAACCGCCCGCATGGGGTCAAGGTGCTGAAGCTGGAAAAAAACCTAGTGCTTACCAGCGCCCCCTACCAACGCAAGAACTTCAATCATATCAGAAGTATTCACGCCTGCGCCATTGCAACCATAGGTGAATTTTCTGCTGGTCTGATGCTGCTCTCCCGCCTCGATCCCACACGTTACCGACTGATCATGTCCAGCCTGAAAGTCGAATATCTCTATCAAGCCAGGCAGGATATCTTCGCTGAAACCTGTCTTGAGGAGACTGAGCTTGAAACTGGTATCATCGAACCACTTAAAGAAAAATCGACGATTTACAAAACCATGAACACCCTGGTGATCAACAGCGATAACAAGAAAATTGCCAGAATAAAGACCAGATGGCAGATAAAATCCTGGGACAGAGTAAAGACCAGGACCTGAAAATTTAACATTACCGAGTGAGGGTCATGATCATGAAGTCATTTTATTGGGATAAGCATTTTGAAACCGGGCTGTCAAAAGTTGACAAACAACATGGCCGGCTTGTTGATATTATTAATCAATTCGGGAAAATGATCACTGAGAACTCACTCGATTCTGAAAATATAGAAGAGGTATTCGCAGAGCTTGCAGACTATGCCCGCTATCATTTCGAAGAAGAAGAAGCAATGATGACTAAAGTCGGTGTTGATTTGCATTTCTATAATGAACACATCAGCAGGCACCGGAACTTCCTGCAGGAAGTTGCCGACATGCACGCGGAGATTGCTCCTGACAAACCGGAAGGCGGTAGACAGTTACTGGACTTTCTCACCCAATGGCTGGTTTACCATATCCTTGGTACAGATCAGAGCATGGCCCGGCAGATTAAGGCCATTCAGTCAGGAGGGGACTCAAGCGAAGCCTACGCGGCGGAAAAAGATGAGGGAGACAGTGCCACGAAAGCACTCCTGACAGCGCTTAACAACCTGTTTCAGATCGTCTCGGCGCGCAATAACGAGCTGGTCCAACTTAACCTGTCGCTCGAAGAAAAGGTTTCGGAACGGACCAATGCCCTGTCAGAGGCAAATCAACACCTGGAAGAGCTGGCCTTGACCGATGTCTTGACCGGCCTTCCGAATCGACGTCACGCGATGCGCTGCCTTGCAGACCACTGGGACGAGTCGATACTGAAGAATTCACCTCTGGTCTGCACAATGATCGATGCCGACAATTTTAAGAAAGTCAACGACACCCACGGCCACGATGCCGGAGATACGGTTCTTTGCCAACTGTCCAAAACGCTGAAACATGGATTCCGCAGCGATGATATCGTCTGTCGCCTGGGGGGTGATGAGTTTCTGATTATCTGCCCCAGGACGGACCAGCAAGGTGGAATACAGATCGCAGAACGGACGCGCAAAATGGTCTCTAAGCTCCGTGTGCCCGCAGGAGACAGTGGAGAAAACGCCTGGCAAGGTAGCGTCAGTGTCGGGGTCGCAGCTCGAACCGACGACATGAAAAGTTTTGAAGACCTGATTAAAGCCGCTGACAAAGCCGTCTATACCGCCAAGCAGGATGGCCGTAACTGTGTCAGAACCGTTGTCTGACGCAAGTGCTCTTGCTCTGCACCATTGCCTTTTTTGCCTGGCAATATTCCCGTCGCACCGGAAGAGATCAGAATCACTATTTCATATCAAACGGATCCCACCTCCATCCATAACGAAAGAGTAGAGATCGTACATCTGCTGGAACAGGAACAAACAGCCTGGTTAGACCGTCCGAATTGCACAAGCGGGACCATCGGATAAAATGAGCGGTTCGCAATCCTTAACCGGAAGGACAGAGCTTCAATGGGCCACCATCTCGGCAGCAAAAGCAGCATCGTCCCACTGATCGATCGCCTGAACAAATACCCGATCGGGCTGGTTGATAACGAAAAGCTCCGCCAGATTCTAACCCTGCTCTTTTCCGAGAAGGAGGCCTTCATCGCCTCACGCTTTCCGCTGGAAGAAGCAACGCTGCCAGAGCTTACCCGTCTCACCCGAATTGCCCCGGAGCGTCTTGAACCGATCCTGTCCCGGATGGCTGACAAAGGGCTGGTCATGGACCTTCCTTACGGGGAAAAGACCTACTATCTGCTGGTACCGGGCCTGATCGGATTTTTCGAATTCACCTTCATGAAGCAACGTGCGGATTTGCCGGTGACTGAACTTGCCCGACTGATGCATGATTATCTCCATGACGATCCGGAAAACGGACAGGCCAAAGAATTTTTTGGCAGCAAAACCCAACTGACCCGATCAATCCCCTACGAAGAACATATCCCCGTCAGTTCCACTATCACCACCTACGAAAGTGCCCGCGACATCATCCGCAATGCGGACTTCGGGGCAGTCGGTATCTGCTATTGCCGGCACAAGAAAGAACACCTGGATCAACAATGCGAGAAAGGCGCTCCGGTGGAAGGGATCTGCATCTCTCTCGGAACTGGAGCCAGGTTCCTGGTGCGACGTGGTTTTGCCAAACAGAAAAGCACCCAAGAACTGCTGGCGGTCATCGACCATGCCCGCGATCTCAATCTGACCCATATTACGGATAATATTCGCCACAACCCGTCCTTCATCTGCAACTGCTGCTCTTGTTGTTGTGAGCTGCTGGCGGGAATTCACAGCGGCTACCAGGACGGCGTTGCCAAAGCCCGATACACACTTCAGCTTGACGAACAGGCCTGTACTGACTGCGGGTTTTGCGTCAGAGCCTGCAACGCCAGAGCCCTGATGATGCGTGGCGAGCATAAGCAAAGACTGAATCTTCTGCAGGAGATCTGCCTCGACTGCGGCGCCTGCATTACCAATTGCCAGAAACAGGCCCTTTCGCTGAGACCTGCGCTTCGCTCGAAACCTCCGCAAAAGAAATCAGATCTGTTTCTCCGTATTCTCAGGGAGAAAAAACGGCTGAAGCCGTTTGTTATCGGTCGGATTAAAAAGATCGCATTCAGCCCTTTTGTGCAAAAATGATGGGAACTTATCGCTGTGGAGCTTCAGAGATGAGCGCCAAGTTAGTTTGCTTACCTACCAAGGCCCTTTTGGCTGTCAGCTTTACGGTCAGCGCAGCAATCTATCCTGAGCTGAAGCCCCTTGGAGATGTAACGCTTCGTTCTTAACATGTCCTGTATGGAGCAGAGGTGCTGGTGATGATTGCAAAATCGCTCGAAGCGCCGGGAGAGATCCTGCTGACTGATGACGTCAACCAGAAACGGCGTGTAAGTATTCTTGAACTACAATCATTGCAGGAATGGGCTATCTATACTATAAGGTCAGCGGATCATTCGCTTTTCAATTTCAATGCAACGGATAACCGACATGACCAAGTTCGCCAACATCGACTGTAAATCTCATCCGTTACGTGAAGCCCTCAACAACGAGCTGCACACCCGGCCCTTTTATGCCGTCAGCACCCCTCAGCAGTTCTCATATCTGGCCATCACTGCCCATCATACTGAGCAGGAAGAGGCGTTTGAACTCCTGCGCCAGCTTTGCCAAAGTTATAACGTGCGTGAACCTGAAGCCAAGAGCTCAGGCTTCCGTGAAAATTTCGGCCAATTCACCCTGAAGTGGGAGCGACACGTCGAATTCTATTCCATTCTCGTCATGCGCCCTTTTTTATCGAAAGGCGATCCCTTTGAGAACCCGGCCATTGAAATCCTGCCGGGCGAATGGCTCGCCCGGCTGCCCGGAGAAGTGGTCGCGGCTTTTCATATGGCGCTCGTCGATGCAGAGTTTCCTGCTGAAGAGGAAGACCTGTTCCGTTATTTTGAAGGGGAGAGACTCTCGATCAGCAAAACCAAGCAGGGCAAAGCAACGCTCCACAACGCGTTTCGTCTGCATAAAGACGGATTCGGTCGGCTGCTTATTCGTAATCACGGCATGTCGGATGCCCAGATGGGCCGCCAGCTCCGTCGCCTGATTGAAGTAGAAACCTATCGGCTGCTGGCGGTGATGGCCCTGCCGCTTGCCAAGCAGATCGTCCCGCAACTGGTTGAGATGGATCAGCAACTGGGAGATTTTTTGACACAAGTGCCACAAACAAGCACCGGTGCGGATGAGCGCGATCTTCTGCAAAAACTCTCAAAGCTGGAAGCACGACTGGAAACCTGGCGAACCCAGACCAACCGGCTTTTTTCCGGCGCCAAGGCATATCATGAAATGCTTCAGGACCGCCTCGCGATAATCGGGGAGGAAAAGGTCGATGGCTATACGACCTTGGGCGAATTCATCCAGCGGAGGCTTGACCCCGCACTGCGTACCTGCGCCTCGGTACATACCTGGATGGATGATCTCTCCCAGCGGATCAAACGCGCCAGCGATCTGCTCAGGACGCGAGTCAACCTGACCCTGCAGGAACAGAATCGCGGACTATTGACTGCAATGAATCGTCGTAGCCGACTTCAATTCCGCCTGCAGGAGACTGTCGAGGGCTTGTCAGTGGTCGCAATCAGCTACTATCTGGTCAGCCTGATCAAATATCTGATTTACGCCCTGCCGTTGGAAGAATCCGGTTTAAGTAAACCGGTGCTGCTCGCCGCGTCCGTTCCCCTGGTGCTCGGCTACGTGCTCTGGCTGACCCGCCGCATCAAGCAGCGACTGATCAAAGCACCCGACCAGCAAGTGGAAGAGGAATAAAGGTTCGAGGCAAAAACCAGACGTCTCTCATCAGGGCGCTAAATATCTGTTATGATGAAGGACAAAAAACAACCGATTTATAAGGGGAACATCATGCAAGAAGAAAAAAGTTCTTATACCGCGTTACCGATCGCAACGGTCACCAGCAGCTTTTTTTCCAAGGTCTACAGCTGGATGACCGCCGGGTTGGCCCTGACCGCCCTGGCCTCGGTCTTAACCCTTTCCAGTGAGTCGATGCTGCAGCTGATTTTCGGCAATAAGATTATCTTCTACGGCCTGATCATCGCCGAACTCGGTCTGGTTGTCGCACTTTCTGCAGCGATCAACAAAGTCAGCGCGGCCACCGCCACGCTGATGTTTTTGGGCTACTCCGCCCTCAACGGCGTCACCTTTGCAGCGATCTTCCTGATTTACACCCAGAGTTCAATCGCCAGCACCTTCTTCGTCGCCTCCGGCACCTTTGCTGCCATGAGCATCTACGGATACGTCACCAAGCGCGACCTGACCGGCTGGGGCAGCTTTCTTTTCATGGGGTTGATCGGTATCATCATCGCTTCGGTGGTCAATATTTTCATGCAGAGTGAAATGATTTACTGGATCACCAGCTATATCGGTGTGTTTATCTTTGTCGGCCTGACGGCATATGACACCCAGAAAATCAAGGAGATCGGACAAGCGGGATTTACTGATGGTGAACATCAACACAAAGCTGCAATTATCGGTGCTCTGCGACTCTATCTCGATTTTATCAATCTGTTCCTGATGTTGTTGCGAGTGATGGGGAATCGACGCTGATCGGTTCAATCAGACAGAAAACTCACCCGAAAAGCTAAATGAAAAACAAGCATATTTTTGAAACTATCCACCCTCATCCATCTGATACCAAGGAGAACAGAACCGTTATGCTGTACGTCATCCACTGTTTCGACAAAAAAGACTCCCTCCAGGTCCGTATGGATAACCGCCCGGCGCATGTCGAATACCTGAAAAGCTTCGGCGACAAGTTGCAGGCGGCCGGTCCAACCCTGGATGCGGAAGAAAACATGAACGGTTCGGTGGTCATCCTCGACCTGGATCGCCCGGAAGATGCCGAAGCCTTTGCCGCCAACGATCCCTACGCCAAAGCCGGACTGTTCGAAAGCGTCAGTATCCAACCATGGAAAAAAGTTCTTCCATAATTAATGAAACAGACTCGCAAACTGACAATCCTCACAAAATGCACCGGTTGCGGCCGGTGCATTTCTGTGTGCCCTGAAAAAGCTCTGACGCTGGATGCTGAATTCGACGATGGCCGCGGGGAAAAGAGGGCTGTCGTTAATTTCGGGAGATGCCTCTTGTGTGGTATTTGTGTTCCGGTTTGTCCATATGAGGCCTTAACGCTGAATTTATAGTAGATTCTGAATCAGGATTGATTGTCTGATTCCCGGAGTAACTCCTTGTTTAAAGTCGGCCTCATATATTTGATCATGATCAGTACAGCCTATCTGATTCTGGTCCGTATCGACCGCGGGAAAACCCTGCTGTCGTTGCAGGTGGCCGGACGTTCCCTGCGCAAACTGATTCCTCTGCTGATTGCTGTCTTCGGTATGGTCGGGCTGTTCCAGGTCTTCCTTTCGCCGCAACAGGTTGAGCAGGCCCTGGGGGCCAGTAACGGCTGGATCTCCCTTTTTATCGGCGGCGCACTGGGTGCGGTCTCGATTGGACCGCCGCTGGCGGCCTATCCACTGGCTGGATCAATGCTCGACGCCGGAGCTTGGCCTCCCGCTGTTGCGGCTTTCGTTATCTGCTGGATCTCCATCGGGATCATTACCCTCCCCTTTGAGGCCTCTGTGTTCTCCCTTCGCTATGCCCTGTTACGCAACGGCATCGGCTTTGTCATCGCGTTGATAATCGGGACCTTGCTGGGAGTGCTGTTATGAGTTCCCGACCAAAGTCAGCTATCTGGGTGGCAATCCGCTCGCAATGGTTGCTGCTGATGGTCATCGGCCTCTATCTCTGGGCCTACAACGTAAGCCCGGAAAAAGCGATTCAAGCCCTGCAGATCAGCGCCAATACTCTGGCCTCGGTGATGTTATTGATCGCCGCGGTCTTCGGGCTGGTCGGTCTGTTGCAAGTCTGGATCAGTCGTGACCTGATCGTGCGCCTGCTGGGACGGGAAGGGGGGGTGAAAGGTTTGCTGCTGGCGGCCCTTTGTGGCACCCTGCTGATCGGGCCAGCCTACATCATTTTTCCGTTACTGATGAGCATCCACAAGCAGGGAGCCCGCTGGGCGGTGATTACTATCGTCCTGTCGGCTTATGCCGTCAAATTGCAGATGATCCCCATCGAGATCGAATTTCTCGGCTGGCCGTTCTCGCTCGGCCGCTCCTTTCTTACCGTTGCTTTTGCGATTCCGACCGGTTTACTGATCGAATCCTTGATGGAAAGGCGCAAGCTGTGATTTCATGTTTCTTCTTCAGGGGTGCAGATGGAACAATGACACACACCGCCCGCTTCGGAGGGTGTATCTTAACTTGTGTGGCGATCCTACAACCCTTCAAAATCAACCAGGCCTTCCCGAAAGGTCTCCGGCAGGCGTACGACTTTTCGCGTCGCATATCTAAACGCCAATAGATTGCTATTCCCCTCGACGGTCAAAACACCGTCCCGCTCGATCCGGTACTCCAGCGTGAAGGAAGACCGCTTCACCTGAGTGGTACGCACCCCGATCAACAGCTGCTCATGCAGGAACATCTCCGCTCGATAATAGACATGGGCCTCGGGCATAATAATCCCGCAATCCTCGCCGATTTTCAGCTCTGAATAGGATCCAACTTCGGCCAGGTACTTGATCCGGCCATCCTGAAAAATATTCAACACCGCCGAGTTGGCGACGTGTCCACCATAATTCACATCAGCAACGTGCACACAATAGGGCATCACAAAACGAAATCCGTCCATGCCGTCCTCCGTAAATGGGTATTGACAACGCATATTACAGGGAAATTCTGACTACAGTCTACAAGGTTGTCCAACCGGACTCTCTTCCGCTATACTGTTCTATTGCTCTCCGTCCGCTGAGGATAAAGGAATATTGTGAACCCGATTATTGTCACTATGGGCGATCCGACCGGTGTTGGCCCGGAAATCATCGTAAAAGCACTGCTGAACGGGGGGCTCGATATGCTCTCCCACCCCTTGGTGGTTGCAGGAGATGAGAAGATCCTGTTGCAAGCAGCCCATCTGTTCGACCCTGCGGCAACACTGCATAGGCAGCAATCTGGCCGAGCCATCCTGACTTTGGGGCAAAGGGAATTGCAGATACACCCCCTTTCAGAACTGGACCCTGCCTCTCTGAGCTATGGAAAGCCGGATATGGCCTGCAGCAAAGCGATGGCAGATTATGTCTACTGGGCAGCGGGCCAGTGTATCGCCAAGCAGGGAGCGGCATTGGTCACCTGCCCGATTAACAAGGCGGCTATTAATGCCGCCGGAATATGTTTTCCCGGTCACACCGAAATGTTGGCCGACCGCTGCGGGATTGATAAGGTTGTCATGATGTTGGCAGGTGAGCGACTCAGGGTCTGCATGGTGACAACTCACCTTGCTCTGCAACAGGTCCCAGGGGCTTTGACTGCAGCCGAGATTCTCTCGACCATTCAGATTGTCAACAGATCCTTGCAGCAGCAGTTTCAACTGAAGCAGGCACGATTGGCGGTGCTTGCTCTCAATCCGCATGCCGGAGAGGATGGCATGTTCGGTGATGAAGAAAAGCGACTGATCGTACCGGCTATCGAGGCTGCGCGCAAGGCAGGGATCAATGCCAGCGGCCCTCACAGCGCCGACGCCCTGTTCCACTTTGCGGTTCAGGGGAAATATGATGCCGTAATCTGCATGTACCACGACCAGGGACTGATTCCACTGAAACTGCTGCACTTTGAAGACGGAGTCAATGTCACCCTGGGACTGCCCATTGTGCGGACCTCAGTCGATCACGGCACCGCCTACGATCTTGCGGGGACCGGAAAAGCCAGCGCTGAAAGTCTGGTCGCAGCAATCAAAATGGCCGAACAGATGATTTCTTAACCCTGAGACACAGAATCTGGAACCTGAGAGAACATGATCGACAAAATTAAAATACGTGGTGCACGCGAGCATAACCTGAAAAATATTGATATCGATATTCCGCGTGATCAATTGGTCATCATTACTGGCGTATCCGGGTCAGGCAAGAGCACACTGGCCTTTGATACGATCTACGCTGAAGGCCAACGTCGTTATGTCGAGAGCCTGTCGGCCTATGCAAGGCAGTTTCTTGAACAGATGGAGAAACCGGATGTCGACCAGATCGACGGACTCTCCCCCGCCATCTCGATCGAGCAGAAGACCACTTCGAAAAACCCCCGCTCCACGGTCGGTACCGTCACTGAAATTTACGACTATCTGCGGCTTCTGTTCGCCCGGGCCGGACAGATCAACTGCCATCGCTGCGGACATGAAATCAGCTCGCAAACCGTCCAGCAGATGGTCGATCAAATACTGCAACTTCCTGAGCGGAGTAAGCTGCTGATAATGGCTCCCATTGTTCGCGAGCGGAAGGGAGAATACCGTAAAGAACTGGCTCAGCTACAGGCTGATGGCTTTATCCGAGTCCGGATCGACGGAGAAATGCAGGAACTTGGCAACACGACAGCGCTTGACAAGAAACGGAAGCACACTATTGAAGTCGTGGTCGATCGACTGATCATCAAGGAGGGAATCGAAACCCGTCTGGCAGACTCCATCGAAACTGCCCTGACCTTGGCTGATGGGCTGGTCAGGGCCGAGGTTCCTGATGGTGACAGTCAACTCTATTCGTCGAAACATGCCTGTATCGATTGTGGTCTCTCTTATCCGGAAATCACACCGCGCATGTTCTCCTTCAACAATCCTCACGGCGCCTGCCCGGAATGTTCCGGTCTGGGAACCCGCAATTATTTTGACGCCGAGCAGGTCGTTCCCAACCCCGAACTATCATTGCGCGACGGAGCCATCGTTCCCTGGGACAGCCGCACCGGCTACTACTACCAGGCCATCCTGGAAGCACTGGCAACTCAATATCAGTTCGATATCCGCACCCCGTTCAATAAATTGCCGCAACGACTGCAGGATATTCTGCTGAGCGGCTCAGGAAAAGAGAAGGTCCGTTTCTATTTTGACCAGGGCGAGCGCCGGCATTTTTATGAAAAACCGTTCGAAGGTGTTCTTAACAATCTGGAACGCCGCTATCGCGAAACCGATTCCGATGCGGTGAGGGAGAACCTGGAACGCTTCATGAGCGTTGTCCCCTGCCCGACCTGCGAGGGTGCACGGCTCCGGCCGGAATCATTGCACGTCAATATTTCCGGCAGAAACATCCACCAGGTCTGTGCCATGTCGATCGCTGAAGCAGAAGAGTTCTTCAGCACGCTGGAACTCCCTCCCAAGCAGGCAGCAATCGCCCGCAGGATCTTGAAAGAGATCAGTGAAAGGCTCTCGTTCCTCAGCCATGTCGGGCTCGACTACCTGAGCCTTGATCGTTCATCCGGAACCCTCAGCGGCGGCGAAGGGCAACGTATCAGGCTGGCAACCCAGATCGGTTCATCGCTGATGGGGGTCCTATATATCCTTGATGAACCATCCATCGGCCTGCACCAACGAGATAACCAGCGGCTGCTGGTGACTCTCAAGCGACTGCGTGATCTGGGCAATACGGTTCTGGTAGTCGAGCACGACGAAGAGACCATCATGGCTGCAGATCATCTGATCGATATGGGTCCGGCTGCTGGCATCCACGGCGGAGAAGTGGTCGCCGAAGGAAGCCCACAGCAGGTTCTGGAGAATCAGAACTCCCTCACAGGGCAATACCTGTCTGGAGTGTTGCAGATAGCAGTCCCGGAAGTCAGACGCAGCAGTGATCGAACCCTGAAAATTCAAGGTGCGACAGCCAACAACCTGAAGTCGGTCGATGCGACTATCCCGCTCGGCCTCCTGACATGTATTACCGGGGTTTCAGGTTCAGGGAAATCGTCTCTGATTATTGAGACCCTGTACAAAGCATTGGCCCAAAAGCTTCACCGCACCCGTGAGAAGGCCGGCCCGGTGACTGATATTATCGGTCTGGAGCAGCTTGACAAGGTCATCGATATCGATCAATCCCCCATCGGTCGGACTCCTCGCTCTAATCCGGCCACCTACACCGGTATTTTTACGGAAATAAGGGAGTTGTTTGCTCGTCTCCCCGAAGCGAAAATCCGCGGTTACAAGCCTGGGCGCTTCTCTTTCAATGTCAAAGGAGGGCGTTGCGAAGCCTGCAGTGGAGACGGAATTATCAAGATTGAAATGCACTTTTTGCCGGACGTTTATGTCCAATGCGAGGTCTGCAAAGGGGCACGCTATAATCGTGAAACTCTGGAAGTAAAATACAAAGGGAAAAGTATCGCCGACGTTCTCGACCTGACAGTGAACCAGGCCAGCAAATTTCTGGAAAACATCCCGCGCATCAGTAATAAACTGGAAACGGTGCGTGATGTCGGACTCGGTTACATCAAATTAGGCCAGAGTGCCACCACCCTGTCAGGGGGCGAAGCCCAGCGGGTCAAACTGGCAAAAGAACTCAGTAAACGTTCTACCGGACGAACCATCTATATCCTGGATGAACCAACAACCGGTCTGCATTTTGCCGATATCCACAAGCTGCTGCAGGTGCTGAACCGCCTGGTCGATGCCGGCAATACGGTTGTTGTGATCGAGCATAATCTCGATGTTATCAAGACAGCTGATCACATCATCGATCTCGGACCGGAAGGTGGCCGCAAAGGTGGAGAGATTCTGGTCACCGGAACACCGGAGGCGGTTGCACGTTGCGACCGCTCACATACCGGGCAGTTTTTACGTCGTTATTTTTAGCCGGCCCGGCGTCTTGTAACGATCTGTTCAGCGCTGTGCGGTGTTTTCACCACAGACATTGCGTTAAAGCCTCATTTTTTCATTCGCTAATTCATCACTCAACTCAAACTATCAAAATCATATTTCTTTTATTTATTGGTTACTTGCTGTTATCACTGATCTTTTATTCATTTCTCCGGTCAACTTTTCATCTTTTTTCAGCAGCACTAAATATCGGTACGCTGCTTGCAGAATCATACGAACCCACGATCTACTTACGAGAGGAAGCGTCAGTGACCCCGATACGACTAAAAAAAATGATCTGCTTCATGCTCCTGGTGAGCTTTGTTTCAGCTTGCGCGCCGCACCAGGCGATGATTCACTCTGAACCCTCTGGAGCTATGGTCATGATCGATGGTAAAGAGGTTGGCGTAACTCCGATTACTTACGATTATCGTCTAAGTAATGGTGAGAAACATCAGGTCAAGGTTGCGCACGAGGGCTATGAGGCCGTCGCGTTGACGATTACCGCAGACAAAACCGACCGGAGCGCCATGAAAAACTGGATGATGGCTGGGCTGGTCTGGAGTCCGCTCTGGCTGGGAACCTTTTTTACCAAAAAACTTAAAGAAAGTTACATGTTTGTTATGAAGCGGAGCGAACCGCAAATGACAGCCAAGCGGGATTAACAAGAACCACTGTTGACAGAGAGACCGGATAACTTCATAAAAACGGGATGGCCCTGAAAGGCCATCCCGTTTTTTTTATAAATAAACGATAAGCCCTGAACTCAGGACATCATGACTCCCTGGATCAGGTTCATATTCACCAGGTAGTCATGTCCACCGGATTTCATGGAAAAATATTTGGAACTGGAATTGAAAAAATCCTGAATCCGCCTGCTTTCAGAAGGCATATCGAGACAAACAGTTCCCTGCAACTCTTCACCACCGAGAAAGGTAATCTTCACTTCACGCTCCGGGAAAACAGCCAGACGATCATGATGGCTGGTATAGCGCAGGTGACTGATCATCCCCTTGCTGATCAGGTTGTATTCGCCTTTCGTGGTTTTCATCGGAAGAAAGGGTTGCTCTTCCAGTAACAGGTCTGCGACTGACTGCCCCCCGCTGCGATGCTGAGCGAACGGACTCAGAAAAATGCTTCCCTCATAAACAACGCCATCAGCCATGAAGATGACGACAGGCTCCTCGACTTTTTGAATTCTGAACTCGCTCATTCCATCTTGCTCCCAGGTTATCTATCCCCCCCAGGACTGAAGTTCCCGGATGATAACAGGGCCTGCCCCCATTTTTCAAGAGGATAGTCTTTGCTTTTGCCAATTAGTGAAAGCTCACTCCCATTTTCTGCTTCCAAGACCGACAATCAACCTCCACAGCCTCTGTCACTCAACACAGGCGGCACACCTCAGGCTGTCCCGGATTAATCAATCTAGACTTCCGGGTAATCGTCTGGTAACCTCCTAAAGTGACAAGCCTTTATCCTTTGAGGAGGCTACACTGACCCTTCTACTCATTATCCTTTGGACAATATCAATCTACTCCGCAGGCCATGCACTGCTGTCCAAGCGCGACCCACGCGCCGGACTGGGATGGATTGTTGCCTGTCTCGCTCTGCCGGGCATAGGCGCTTTCGGCTACTGGCTGCTGGGAGTTAACCGTATCCGCACTAAAGCTCTTGAACTACAGGCCCAGGGACAGGGACTGCGCTGGCAGGAAGCCGAGCAGCAAGTTTCTCCGAAAGCACATGACACTTACAGGGATGCCTGCCTGCTCACTCTCTCCAACGAAGTTACCCGTCGCCCGCTGACCTTCAACAACAAGGTCGAAATTCTTCATAACGGTGAACAGGCCTATCCGGTCATGCTCGATGCAATACGAGCCGCTAAAGATTTCCTCTTCCTCTCCAGCTATATCTTTCAGGCCGACCATACCGGCCGCCTCTTTGTTAATGAATTGAATGCCGCCGCGCAGCGCGGAGTTGATGTTCGAGTTCTGATCGATGCCTTCGGCGAACGCTATTCATTCCCCAGAGTCCGCAAACTGTTTAAAAAAAGCAGCGTCAAATTTGCCAGCTTCCTGCCCCCTTCTCTGTCGAGACGCACTTTATACCTGAACATGCGCAACCATCGGAAATTACTGGTTATTGACAACCACTGCAGCTTTACGGGCGGGATGAATATCGGCGATCGCCACCTGGCGGCAGAACAGGCTCACCCGCGTCGGGTGATCGATATCCATTTCAAGCTGGAAGGTCCTGTCTGCGGACAGCTCCGTGAGGCCTTTCTGGAGGACTGGCATTTTGCCACTAATGAAGAGCGACACTTCAGAGACTGGCCGGAAACACGGCAAGAAGGAACTGCGAGTTGTCGCGGGATCAGCGCCGGACCAAATGAAGCGCACGAAAAACTCAACTGGATTCTGATCGGTGCTCTGAGCTGTGCCAAAAAACGGGTCAGAATTATGACCCCCTATTTTATTCCGAGTCGCGCCCAGCTTGCCGCCATTACTGCAGCGTCCCTGCGCGGGGTGCAGGTCGAGGTTCTGCTTCCCAAAAAGAACAATCTCTTCTTTGTCGACTGGGCTTCAAGAGCCTACCTTGTGGAGTTGTTGGAGCATGACACCAAAGCCTACTACCAGCCCCCTCCCTTTGTGCACAGCAAAATGCTGCTGGTCGATGATGATTACGCACTTGTCGGGTCAGCCAATCTCGATCCTCGCAGCCTGCGACTTAATTTTGAATTCAACGTGGAGATTATCGACAGAAAACTTGTCGGAGAGCTGATTGAGCATTTTGATCATGCGCTGTCACTCTCAAGAGAGGTCACCCGGCAGGAACTTGATCAACAGTCTATCCCTGAGCGATTGCGCAATTCCTTCTGCAAACTTTTTTCACCCTACCTGTAGTCCCTTTTATTGCAACACTGTCAGCCGGTATCTTTCAGACGCAACCCGTCTGTCAGAGCTTCGTCAAACAACAACATTCCCGAGAGCACTGCAAACAACGGCACAAAATTGATAAAGCCCCCGCACGCACTGCGTCAATCTCTTTGATCGCCTGTTGATAACAGAGAAAACCAACCACGGTCCCAAAGAGAGCCAGGGACAAAAGACTTACCCGTACACGCGGTCTTGTAATTCAGAATATCGCTCAATAGTCCTTGCCAGGCCTGCGGAAACGGTTCCAATCCTTTAAAAAGTAATATCGTAGCCTGGGACACCGATCAGCCCCAACAACAGCACTGAACGGAATTGACGCATATCAAGTCGGGGAAGATTTCCCTCCGACCGACTTAAAAGTCCAATAAAATCAAATCTGCAATAGCAAAACGAAAAACGCGGCAGAAAATCAGACCCCGCTCCGGCAGGCGTGCGACCAGCGACAAAGGTTCCACCCCAGCAGGCCATCATCCCCAGAAGTTTCAGATAGGTGAGTATTCAAGTTCTCCGAAAAAGGGGAGAAGGTGAACACTTCCAGTGTCTATTATTAAGCAGCCGTCCTGACCACCGCCAACAGATACAAAGACGGCCAGAAGCTTATATCATCTGGCCGTCTTGCTATTCTGCTTCTTCAGATTTTTTACTTCCATCACGTGGAAGCTCGCAACTGCTCGACAGTCACGTCTGTATACCCATGCGTGGCAAAACCCAGCGATTTAAAACATACCAGATGACCACGAAGCCGATGAGCATGAGGATTTCCATAAGGTTCTCCTTTTTATATATTCGGTTTTTAATATATTTTTTTCATCAACTAAAATCAAGTTTTTTTCCTGAATGACCTGAGCCCACCATTTACTTCACGGGCAACGAGATCAAGACGACCAGTCCGCCTTCGGGATGGTTTTCGGCACGAATGCTTCCTCCGCTGAGACGGATTGCCTGATCGGCTATAGCCAATCCGATACCGGACCCACCACTTTCACGATCGCGGGCATCGGCAACCCGAAAAAATGGCTCAAAAATCTTTTCCAGCGCCTCGGGAGGAACTCCCGGCCCATGGTCCCGGACCCGAATAAGGGCAGCAGCCTTACTGGTTTTGTCGAACTGAAGAGAGACCTCAACAGCTGTCTCTGCAGCTGTATATTTCACTGCATTACGAACCACGTTTTCTATCGCGCGGCGCAATAATTCTTCAATCCCCTCAACGGATAATTGACAGCAGTCTGTCAACAACACCTCACGCCCGGCCCCTCTCGCCTCAAAATCAGCATCCTGCACGACCGAGCGCACCACCGGATCCAACTCAAAGGTCTCCATTGGATACGAACCGGAACCGCTCTCCAACTGGGCAAGGCTCAACAGTTGACCGATCATTTCATTAAGCTGCGCCGACTCTCTTTCAATACGATTCAAGGCCCCTTGAGCCTCGTCGCCGGAACGTTGCCTGGCCAACTCCAGGGCAACACTCAACCGAGCGAGAGGTGAGCGTAATTCGTGAGAGATATCCTGCAACAATCTTCGCTGCGAGTTGATAAGAGACTCTATCCGTTCCGCCATGAAGTCAAAATCATGGCCAAGGTCGCTGATCTCACCCTTCCCCTCAATCGCTGTGCCAATCCTTGTCGTCAGATCACCATCAGCAAACTGGTGCGTCGCTCTTCTCAACTTACGGATCGGCGAGGTCAACGAGCGGGCGAGAATAAAACAGAGCAGGGCAGCGACACCAAGAATAATCAGAGCGCGCGAGCCGAAGAAACCGGGCGGCATCGCCTTGAATATGTGGCGGACAGAAGGACGCTCGGGAAGTCCGACCACGATGACATATGCGTTTCCTGACGCGCTGACCAGGGGGCTTGCCATCCAGGGGAACTCTCTACTGTCAGAAAAGACCATCTGTTCGGTGATAAAGGCGCGTCGGGCCATTCGCGTGACAAGCCCTCTTATTCTCTTTTTCACCGGGATGGCCGACAGGGAATCGCCCCAACTGGAAAAAAGAAAAACATGCACATCCGCAGAATCGCGCAGCTCTTCCGCATAACGGATCAGCGCGAGTGATCCACCAGTTTCATAGGTTTCAGCGGCAGTCTGCCCGTATTCTACCAATGCCTGCTTGGCGAAATGCTTATGTCCCATCGGCAGGAACTCATGATCCCGTGAATAGGTCAGTACGATGCCAATGGCTGTTGAAAGAAGAATGGTCAGGAGAAAGTAAATAAAAATCCGAACAAAAAGACTACGCATAACTCAACCTTCGACCGAACATCAGCCCACTTCAGAGAGGATATAGAGATAGCCGACACCTCGGACCGTTTTGATCCGTTCACCCCCTTCGGCTCGCGTTCCAAGTTTTTTACGCAATGAGCTGATATGAACATCAATGCTTCGATCATATGGAGACAGTCTACGTCCCAGGACCTGCTTGACCAGATCTTCGCGGGGGATCACCTGCCCGGCTCGCTGCAGCAACGCTTCCAGCAGGGAAAACTCTACGGAGGTCAGATCGATCTCTGCTCCATGGCGGAAAACCTCCCGGCTGCTACTTTTCAGCAAAAGATCTCCAATCTCCATCTGCTCCAAACCGGCTGTTTTCGACCCATGCTCTTCAGCTGTTTCGGCGCGACGTTGAATGGCCCGAATCCGCGCCACCAACTCGCGAGGATTAAACGGTTTCGGCAGATAATCATCTGCCCCCATCTCCAGACCGACTATCCGGTCAATATCATCCCCCCTGGCGGTCAGCATAATGACCGGAATGCGGGAATGTTCACGAATTTTTCGCAGCACATCAAAACCATTCATCTTTGGCAGCATCACATCCAGAATGACCAGCGCATGCTCTTCAGAGGTCGCCCGCCCTGCTCCATGCTCGCCATCGTTGACCGTTTCGACCTCAAACCCCTCGGGGGTCAAATATTCCGCCAACAATTCACAGAGTTCCAGATCATCATCAATCACCAGAATACGATTCATTGTTCTCTCCCGACTGTTTTTCATCAAGACAAGGACAGTCTAGCCCAGATCGGGTCGCCTGACTGTTAAGAAGTGTGAAGCCAAAGATCATCGGTTCATAAAACTTTACACAATCGGTTGCCATCTTAACCCCTTTTTCAGATTGTTTTCTTTAAACTGTCCTCACATCAAACGAACTTTAACAGACAAGGAGTTTCCAATATGAGCAAAACAGCAGTGGTTGCTGCCCTGATCACCGGTACTCTTCTGACAGGAATTGCCATATCGCCGGCTATTGCCGGTCGAGGATATGGCAACTGTGACGGCCCGGACAATACGCGACATCAGGAGAGGCAGGCTGAACGATCAGAGCATCGTCTGGAGAATATGACCAAGGTTCTTGAGCTGACGGATGTCCAGCAGTCACAAATAAAGACAATCTTCGCCGGAGTACAGGAGAAGCAGAAAGATCAGTACCAGCAACGCTCCAACCAACGCAAGCAACTTCAGGATCTGAAATCGGCAGCAACCTTTGATGAGGACGCCTTCCGTGCCCAGGCAGAAAAGATGGCGGCTCACAAAATTGATATGCAGGTAGAGCGAATGAAGACCAGACAACAGATCCTTGCGCTTCTAACCACTGAGCAACAAGAGAAAGCAGCAATTATGTTCCAGTCCAAGAAAAACTGCGGTCCCGGTCATGGCATGAAGTACTAGCCCGGACATGCTTATTCGAAGGCGACTGTGCCTCGCTTAGTTGCAAGCGCCGCCTCGTTAATAGCTCCGCAACCTCCTTCTGCGGAGACCCCCCGGGTAAATATCGGCAACATATTTACCCACTCCTCCCCCGCCCCTGTTAAATGCCTCCTACAGGGGCGGGTTTTTTTATGAAAGCAGGTCCACATTGAATACGATTTTACTGATCGACAAAAATTCGAAATTTATCGATCTCAAAAATGCCCTTGAACTATCCGGATTTCATGTGACTTCAGCAGAGAAGGACCTGGAGGGCCTGGAGATACTTCTGCAGTCCTGCTTCGATCTGGTAATCGTTCCATCCCGTTCAAGTGAGATCGATACGGCACTTCTGGCCGAGTACCTTGAGACCATGGCCAGTAAAACAATTCTGGTGACGATTTCACAGAAGAACGAACTGGAGATATCGCAACTTCCAGAGGGGCATCTTCCGGCGTTCTTCACTCGCTTTTTTATCGAAACTATTCAATATCTGCATAATGAGCAACAGAATCAACGCAAGAAGCGATCACCCTTTTGTCAGCCGCTCTCGTCGAAACGAGTTATCCATCCGACTCAACCAGCGCCATAGCCATTAGCGGAAAAAGGATTGCATTGGGGAGGATATTTAAAGAGCAGAAACACAAAAGCGAACCCCGCAGGGTTCGCTTTTGTTCTATTCTCAATGCGGCGCTGGCTAGAAAAGCAGAACCGGACACTCCACATTGTGCAATACATAGTTTGCGACCGACCCGAACAGGACATCACGAATTTCTCCAGTCCCGGCGTGACGTCCGATCACCAGAAGTTGAAACTCCTGTTCGTTAGCAACCCGAGGGATCTCATGGCGTGGAGAGCCTAATTCCAGAAGAAGCTCTGTTTCAAACCCGGCAGCGTGAAAAACCTTCGCCTGCTTGTCCAGCAAGACCTGTCCTGCCTTACGCGCATTTTCGCGGACCATCTCCAGCTGGAAATCAGGAATCATCCGATAGGCCAGCTGGACATCTACCACGTGCAGCAGGCTGACCTTGTTTGGAAAACGCTCTTTTTGATCAATGATAGCCTTGATCGTTTTCTCAGAGGTGGTCGATCCATCGACCGGGACAAGAATTTTCGGATTCACAGGCTCCTCCTGTTCTTTAGCGTGACAGTTTTTAACCATAAACCAGACGAGGCAAGAACAGAACCAGATCAGACCAGTAAGTCAGGATTAACAGAATTGCCATCTGTATCAGCAAAAACGGCAGCACGGCACGTGACACATAGAGCAGGTCACGATCAACGGTCGCTCCGGAGATATAGAGACTAACCCCCAGTGGCGGCGTGCAGTAGCCGATCCCCAGGTTAATGGTCATCAACAGGCCAAAATGCATGGTATCTATGCCGAACTTGGAAAGCAGCGGCAGGAAAATCGGCGTCAGGATCAGGGTGGCCGAGATGATATCCATGAACATGCCGATCAGCAGCAACAGGATGTTGACGGCCAGCAGAAAGACCCAGGGCGACTGAATATTATCGACGACCGCATTAGCAATTTTGTCAGGAATCTGCTCAAAAGTCAGGTACTCACCAAACACTGAAGCCCCGGCAACGATCACCAGCAAGGTTGCGCTGGTCACTGCGGAGGAGACAACCACCCGCTTCAATTCCCAGATCTTCATATCCCGGTGGATAAAAATTTCAACGAAAAAAGCATAGAAACAAGCAACGACAGCCGCTTCGTTGGCGGTAAACATGCCGGAATAGATGCCGCCGAAAATCAGAACCGGCAGAAAAAGAGCCCAGGCGCTCTCCTTGAGAACCGCACGCAGATCTGCGAAGGTAGGCTTGGGCATGGTTTTCAGCCCCTGTTTTTTGCAGACAAAGTAGGCGTAGATACTCATCGCCACCATAATCATGATGCCGGGAATAAACCCGGTTAAAAACAGGGCCTCCAGTGGATCGTTGGTAACCATGGCGTAAAGGATCATGGCGATGGAAGGAGGGATAATGACACCCAGAATCGGAGCCGTTGTCATAATGCCGACAGAGAAACGCTCTTCGTAACCATTTTCGATCAGAGCCGGAATCATAAAGCCGCCGATGGCCACGACAGTCGCGACCGTCGAACCGGAGATCGCACCGAAAAAACCACAGGCCAGAATCCCGGCCATTGCCAGACCGCCGGGCAGGAACCCGACAAAGCAGTTGGCCGCCTTGATCAGTTTCTGCACGATACTGCCGGTGGTCATGATGTTTCCGCACAGGACAAAGAACAGCACCACGATCAGGGCAAACTTATCCATACTGCGATAAAGCACTTCAATGACAATCTGTGCCGGAATATCGAGCATCCAGACCAGCCCGACAGTTCCAGTAAAAAAGAGCGCCATGAATACCGGAACGGTGGTCGCCAGACAGCCAAGCAGAATTGCCAGAATTAACAGGTAACTGGTCTCCATTATTCGTCACCCGTCACAGTCTTGACTCCGCGCCAATCTTCCACCATGACGATCAGGGTGCGCAGAAACATCATCACCCCCATCATCGGCAGAACCGCGTACAGGTACCATTCGGGAATCTGCAACGTCGATGTCCGGGCATATTCGTCCTGATACATCATCATGGTCATCTCCGAACCGAGATAGATCATGATCCCGGCAAACACCAGAACCGCCAGATGAGAAAAGAGGGTCAGCGGCTTGCGCAATACCGGAACAATCTGCGGCAGGGCATCAATCCTGATCAGGGAACGACTGCGCACCGCCGCAGCACATCCGACATAGGTGGAGAAAAAGATGACCTTGCGGACTACCTCATCTGACCAGTAGAGGCTGACGTTGCTGGTCGCCTTGCGCAGAATCACGTTGGCCATTGCCGTGACCAGCGCGACACAGACCGCGATAAACAGCGACCAGTCCTCAATAAAGAGGAAGCCACGGTCCACCGTCCTGAAGATTTTTTTCAACATAGAATAATTTCCCAATAAAAAAGGGCCGAGGAGCAGGACTCCCCGGCCCCGTTTAAACCGGGCCGATTATACAGCTTCGGACCTTATTTGCCAAGCGTGGTCCGTACCTTGTTCAGATACTCTGGACCGATCTTTTCGCTCCACTTTTCAATCACAGGCTCGGCCATTTTGACCAGCTTGGCCTTCTCGGCGGCAGAAAGAGTAATAAACTCAACACCCGCTTCCTTGGCGGCCGCAACCTGAGCGACGTGCTGCTTCTTGGTTAACTCTCGTGTTTTGGCACTCTCTTCTGCAATAACCTCGAGCAGAATCTGCTGCAGGTCTGCAGGCAGTTTGTCAAACCAGCGCTTGTTCATCAGGTGGATGAACAGACCCTGGGCATAGTTCAACTCGGTGAAGTATTTGGCGATGGTGAACTTCTTGGTGATGTTACAGACGATGGCGGTATGGTCAAGACCGTTGATAACGCCAGTCTGCAGAGCCTGTGGTACATCCGGCCAGGGCATAACGGTAAACTTGAGTCCCCAGGCCTCGTAGGCATCCTTGTTGACCGGAGCCTGAGCAATACGGAAATTTACCGTCTTGGCATCTTCCAGATTCCGTACCGGAGTCGTGCTCGCCCAGCCATAATGGCCATAACCGGTAATATCGGGAACCATGATGCCGCTTTTCATCGCTGCATTGGAGAATTCGTCCCAGAGAGCCGGATCAGTGCGAAACGTATCAAGTTTTTCAAAGGTATCGACAACATAGGGAAGATTAACAATCCCCAACTTGTCGGCGACGTTAGCCGCCGCAACTGAGGAGCTGAGCATCCCCTGGATGGCACCGAGCTTCAGTTTGTTGATAACGTCCTTCTCGCCACCCAGCTGCGAAAGCGGACGATAATCGACAAAAAGACGCCCCCCTGACTTCTCCCAGACGGCATCACGAATCTTGTAGCCAACCGCAACACCTTCAATAACCGGGTGAGAAACATTCGAAAGCAGATAGGTGTATTCGGCCCCTGAAGGATCAAAGCCAGGCTTCCAGGCAGCCAACGGATCTTTCTTTGCTTCAGCGGCAAATGCGGGGGCCGCCAGACAAAGGGTCAACAACAATACGAGCAGTCTTTTCATCAGATTAAACCTCCTGTATGGACTCGAAGAAACAAACGATGTTTGGTAGTGCCGAAAAAAAATTAATTATCAATAAAAACATGGACTTAGAAAGAAACCATAGCTTTAATTTAGAGACGTGGTCAAGAAAAATAGAGCTCTGCGCGGCAGAAAAAGCACAAACGGGAACTGTCATTTCGAGATCAGACGGGCAGCCGGATCATCGGCAAGATTGACACGGCCGAGATCGATTGCCTGGCGACGAGCCCATTGAAAACTTCATCTATCACAGCACGTGAAAAGGCCGGAGCTCTTCAGCTCCGGCCAGCAAATCAATCATTCGGATAAAATCGTTTTTCAATCCGCCAAAAACTGGCGTACGCTGGTCAGAAAATCGGGGCCGATCTTTTCTCCCCACTTCTGGACAACCGGTTCCGCCAACTCGGTCAATTCGGCGATCTCTTCATCAGACAGATCGACAAATGCCACACCGGCTGCCTTTGACTTGGCAATCTCTTCGTTTTGCTGTTTTTCAGTCATGGCACGGGCTTTGGCACTCTCTTCACGGATGACTTTTATCAGGATCTGCTGTAAATCTTCCGGCAGTTTTTCAAACCAGCGCTTGTTCATCAGATGGATGTACAGACCCTGCGCATAGTCGATGGCGGTGAAGTTTTTGGCGACGGTGAATTTTTTCGAGATACTGCAGACGATCGGGGTGTGATCGAGCCCGGTGATAACACCGGTCTGCAATGCCTGCGGCACATCCGGCCACGGCATGACGGTGAATTGCAAATCCCAGGCCCGGTACAGGTCAATATTGACCGGAGCTTGAGCAATCCGGAAAATCATCGACTTTGCATCGGCAATGGTCTTTACCGGCGAGTTTGTCGCCCAACCGTAACTGCCATAGCCCGTGAAATCGACCACTTTGATGCCAACCTTTTCTGCCCCTTCGCCAAGCTCTGCAAAAAGTTTCTCATTGTCACGGAACCTATCCAGCTTTTCAAAGCTGTCGAACAGAAACGGGAGATTGAACAATCCGAGCCTCGGGTCGACATTGGGAGCCATAACCGAAGAGGACATCATGCCGTGAATCGCACCCAGCTTTAGTTTGCCCAGCACGTCTTTTTCGCCACCAAGTTGTGACAGGGGACGATAATCGACAAAAAGACGGCCGCCACTCTCTTTCCAGACCCGATCACGGATATTAAAACCGACGGTGACCCCCGCTATGGCCGGGTGACCAACATTGGATAACAGATAGGTGTACTCTGCGCCACCGGGATCAAATGTAGGCCTCCAGGCAGCCAGTGGATCAGGCCCTGCCGCGAAAGTCAAAGCAGACGAACAGCAGAAAAACAGAGCCATCAGGAACAAAACAGAGCGCTTCAACATATCTACCTCCTCGATAAGAACGACATTCTCTCAAAAATAACCGACGGCGACAAACCCCCACAAATCACTGGAGTAAAGATGGTTTTATGTTAGAATTTCTGCATCGCAAACCCTTGACAATATACTAAAAACAATATATATGCCTTATATGATATTAACCAGGAGGATTCAACACCGATGAAATTGCGCCTGACCGACCTGAGCCTTCGTTTTCCACGCACGTTGCTGATTCTGGTCCTTTTAGTAACCATACTCTTCGCGTGGCAGTTTCCAAAAGTCAAATTCGACAATGACCCGGAAAACATGCTCTCCGCAGAAGAACCTGTTCGCGTCTTTCACCATGAGGTGAAAGAAAAATATTCCCTCTATGACTTCGTTATTGTCGGCATCGTCAACGAGACAGATCCAAACGGTATCTTCAACCCGGAAACGCTGACCCGTATCGACCGGTTGACCAAAGAGCTGCTGAGCCTGGCACAAAGCGAATCGGGTCTTCCGGAAGTTAGCAGCTTTAATGCTGCGGGTCAAAAGATAGATCGTCGCGTCATCGACCTTGCGCCGAAAAGCAGTTGGCAAAAAGTACTGAATGTTGCTTTCAATCACCAACCGAACCGATTGTTTGATGAGCAGGGGCAGAGTGTCATTATCGGCCGAGAACTGATCGCACCAAGTGTCGTCGACAATATCAAACAAGCGGATCTGGGCTCTCTCAAACTTGAATACCTGATGGAGCATGCCCCGACCTCGCAGGCCGAGGCCAATGATATTCGTAACGACGCCATGAATAACCCGCTTTATGCCGGGACTCTGGTTTCTGAAGATGAAAAGGCGATCAGCCTCTATATTCCGATCAGCAAAAAAATCTACAGCTTTAATGTCGCCTCGCTGGTCCGTAACCTGACCGCCGACTGGCCGGAAAACGACAAGGTCTACATTACCGGACTGCCGGTGGCGGAAGATACGTTCGGTATTGAAATGCTGGTACAGATGGCAACCTCTGCTCCCATGGCCGGGCTGGCGATTTTTATTCTGCTATTGCTCTTTTTCCGCAACCTGGGCCTGATTATCGCGCCGATGATCGTGGCCATTGTCAGTGTTGTCTGCACCATGGGGTTGCTGATCGGGCTCGGCTACGACGTCCACATCATGAGT
>DATFMC010000041.1:0-13905 GCA_035267105.1 Geopsychrobacteraceae bacterium | reverse complement strand
CTTGAGCAGATCGATTATCTGACCTCGGACAATCTGTGGGGACTGCGTGAATTACCAGAAAAGCTGGTGGTTCTCGGCGGTGGCCCCATCGGCTGCGAGATGTCCCAGGCCTTTGCCCGTTTGGGTAGCATGGTGACTCAGGTCGAGATGGGCGGTCGCATCGTGCCACGCGAAGATGCCGAGGTGAGTGATTACTTGACGCAAGTGTTTGAGAAGGATGGCATCCATGTTCTTACCGGGCATACCGCGCAGGAGGTAAGGGTCGAATCAGGCGGAAAGTGGCTGATTTGTGACTATCAGGGAGTGCAGGTCAAAATCGAATTTGATCAGTTGCTGATCGCTGTCGGGCGCAAGGCGAATGTGTCAGGATTTGGCCTTGAAGAACTTGGTGTGCGGATCGGTCCGCGTGGCACTGTCGACGTCGATCCCTTGCTGCGGACCAACTACCCGAATATTTTTTGTGCCGGCGATGTAGCTGGCCCCTATCAGTTTACCCACGCTGCCGCACATCAGGCCTGGTATGCATCGGTCAATGCCCTGTTCGGGCAGTTCAAGACGTTTAAGGTCGATTACCGGGTGATCCCCTGGTGTACGTTCACTGACGCGGAGATCGCAAGAGTCGGCCTTAACGAGGCTGATGCGATTGCGCAGAAGATCCCCTTCGAGGTGACCCGCTTTGATATTGATGATCTGGATCGTGCTATCGCGGATAGCTCTGATCATGGCTGGATCAAGGTTCTGACCAGAAGAGGGAGTGACAAAATTCTCGGGGCGACCATCGTCGGCGCTCACGCTGGTGAGCTGCTCGCCGAATATGTGTTGGCCATGAAGCACAACCTTGGGCTGAATAAAATTCTCGGGACGATTCACACCTACCCTACACTGGCCGAATCGAACAAGATGGTCGCCGGGGAGTGGAAACGGGCGCATGCACCGGAAGGGTTGCTCCGCTGGGTTGAGAAGTACCACGCCTGGCGGCGGGGTTGAGCGGAGACGGATCAGGACGTCCTGATGTTCCGCTGATGTGTTACCGTTTGGAGAGGCAGAGCTGGGTATAGGCGTTGGCAAATAACGTCTTCGTGTCGGAAGGATGGTCTGGCTCGGTTGTCGCAACTCCTGTGCAGAGAGTGATAACGGGAGCTGTTGGTGAGGAGGGATGTTTCAGGCCGGCCGCTTCGACGGCTGTGGTGATACTTTCGGCAACTTTTTCCGCCTTCGATAAGTTTGTTCCAGGAAGGACACAGGCAAATTCCGTCCCGTTGAATCGAGCGACGAAATCGAGTGGGCGGAATAGAATTTCAGAAATAATCCGGGCGATCTTTTTAAGCGCTTCATCGCCGGCGAGATGGCCGCAGGCTGCGTTGTAGTCTTTGAAATGGTCAAGATCAATCAGGATGATTGAGAGGTGGCTGCTCTGCCGTTTGGCCTGCTGCCACTCACGCTCAAGACAGCTCTCAAGGGCGCGCCGATTAGGTAATTCCGTCAGTTCGTCCTGCAAAGAAAATTTTGCCAGGTAATCTCTCTGCGCTTTCAATTCCAGATGAATTTTGACCCGACGTTGGACCAGTTCCGGAATAATCGGTTTGAAGATGTAGTCGACCGCGCCGAGCCCGAGACCGATCAGTTCGTTTTCCACATCTGACATGGCGGTGACAAATACGACTGGAATCTCTGCCAGAAAAGATTTTGATTTAAGAATTTTGCAGGTCTCATAACCATCCATCCCGGGCATCATGACGTCCAGAAGGATGAGATCGGGAGCCTCCCTCCGGGCAACATTGATGGCATCGATGCCGTTGGTGGCGAAGAATATCTGGTAATTCTCCTGCAGTGATTCATTCAAGACCTGAATGTTGATCGGCATATCGTCGACAATCAGAATTTTTTGTCTGCCCTCGTGATTATTCATCGGTCACCTCTGGAATTCCTTGCTGGCTGATTTCAAGTAACGTCAGGGCTTTTAAAGCGTTCTCGAAATCGAGCCTGTCGATACAGGATTCAAGGGGCTCCATTTTCGCCAGAATTGGACTGTTGTCCAGACTTTTTTTCAGGGTTGCAAAGACTTTCACGGCGTCCAGGTTGTTTGTTTCCAGTAGTATAATCAGTTCTTCTTCAAGTCGCTGCAGTACAGACTCCTTCTCAAGTATTATCGAGTCGATTGATACTGAACTTCGGTGCTTCTCCAGTTGTGCTGCGGACGTTTCGATCTGCTGGAGCAGGATCCCCATTTCCTGCAGTTTCAAGGACAATTCCTGCCTGGAGCCACTCTGCAGTGCTGTTTCAGCCTGCTGAATCTTCTTGTGGAGCTCAGTTGCGGCGATATTACCGGCAACTCCTTTTAATCGGTGTAGAAGATCTCTGGCGGTTGTGAAATCATCGTTTTCAAGATTCTGCTGCAGTTGCTGGAGAAAACAATCATTCGTACGCGCGAAATCGAGAATAATTTTTCTGTATAGTTGTTGATTTCCATCCAGTTGCATCAACCCTCTTTGAATATCCAACCCCGGAAGTTGCTTCGGCAGAGTTCGCTCTTCCCCCCGGTTTTCTCCCGCAGTCTCCGGTTGCGTGTGGTCGGTCCGGTTGGTGGTGAATTTCAGGAGCTGTTTGTAGAGGTCTTCAATATCGATCGGTTTTTCGATATGACTGTCCATGCCGGCAGCAAGGCTTTTTTGTCTGTCCTGCTCCAGGGCATGGGCGGTAATGGCAATGATCGGAGTTTTTTTAAAGCGTGGGATCAAGCGAATCTGTTGCGCTGCGGCGTAGCCATTCATCTCAGGCATTTGCAGGTCCATCAGGATCAGGTCGAAGTGTTGATCTTGCTGGCGCAGAAGCTCAACAGCTTTACGGCCGTTGTCGACGCAGGTGATATGAACACCCACGTTCTGTAGGAGCTCCTGAATGATCATCTGGTTGATGTCGTGATCTTCAGCCAGCAAGACCCTTTTGCCCCGTAGTTCCTTACGGGTTTTCACTTCCAGCGTGGGCAGTATTTGGTCGATGATTATATCTTCAGAGACGCTCGCTGCGAGAGATTGTTTGATCGCTTGGTAGAGGTTATGAGCGAGCACCGGTTTTGTCAGGACGATGGCGTTCAGCTCTCTGGACTGCTGGTCGAGCTCTTTCTGTCGGGAAACGGACCCAAGTAAAATGGTCGCCGGCAGGGTATGTTTTGCCAAATGTTTCAGCTTCCAGATTGTTTCTACCCCGGACAGGCCCGGCATATCCGCATCAATAATCACCAGTTGATAGGGGCCGCCTGAGGTTAATGATCGGGGGATGTCAGAGAACCGTTTGATCGCTTCACTCCCGGACGACGCTTCGTCCGGAGTTTGAAGCCCCGGGAGGGGTTTCAGCAATTGTCGGAGCTGCTTTCGTGACTCAGGGTTGTCGTCGACGATGAGGATTCGCGAATCATTCAGCTTGTTCTGCCAGTCCATCTCGCGAGTATATTGTTTCGTGGACAGCTCAATGGGGAGAGTAAAGAAGAATGTACTCCCTTTGCCCGGTTTACTCTCAATGCCGATCTTTCCCCCCATCAGCTCGACCAGTCGTTTACAGATAGAAAGGCCCAATCCGGTCCCTCCGTAGTGACGGGAGGTCGAACTGTCGGCCTGGCTGAAAGGCTGGAACAGCTGCTTTTGTTGCTCTCTGCTGATTCCGATGCCGTTGTCGGTAACTGAAAATCTTAAGCTCAGTTGTTTTGAAGATTCGTCATTTTGCAAACGCTGAACATCGACAATAATATTCCCCTGCTCGGAGAATTTAATGGCGTTGCCGATCAGGTTGGTCAGGATCTGGCGAATACGAAGGGGATCACCTCTCAGATTCTGATTAATATCGGTTCCGATATTATATAGAATCTCCAGTTTTTTTCCGGATTCCTCCGGGATAAAAAGTCCGGACAGTTCTTCAAAGATTGATGAGAGTTCGAAATCCACATGCTCCAAAGACATCTCTCCCGCCTCTATTTTGGAGGTGTCGAGAATGTCGTTGATGATGCCGAGCAGAGATTTGGCGGATACATCTATCTTCTTAAGAAACTCCTTTTGGCGCGGTTGCAGTTCGGTTTGCAGAGTCAGGTAGCTGAGAGCGATGATGGTATTCATCGGGGTCCTGATTTCGTGGCTCATATTGGCCAGAAAGACACTCTTGGACCGATTGGCAGTTTCTGCCTGGTCTTTTGCCTTGCGCAGCTCTGCTTCCAGTTGTCGTTGCTCAGTGGTGTCGGTCACAAGGGAAAGAACGGTAAGATTTTCTCCAATGTCCAGAGTCCGGCCTATATATGAAATATTGCGCAGGTCTCCGGTCCTGGTTTTCACTTTGGTCTGGACTTCACCGCACTCGCCCCGATTTCGAATCTCTGCCATGACCTTACTGCGGATGTCGGGATCGTCCCATATGCCCAGCTCAATGGTGGTATGCCCGATCAGTTCTTCGCGGCTGTAGCCGGTCAGAATGGAAAACTGATTATTGGTTTCGATGATCCGCCCGGTGTCGATATCGGTGATGACCAGAGAGATCGGGCTGGTAAAAAAGATTTTGGAAAATTTCTCTTCTGAAGAGCGCAACTCTGATTCGACCCGTTTCCTCTGCTCGATTTCAATGCTCAGTTCGTCGGCAATGGACATTAAAGCTTCGGTTCTCTGTCTGACCCGCTCTTCAAGTTCCTCATTCATGAGACGGATGGTCTTTTCCGCCTGCAACTTTTGAGTGATGTCCTCGCCAATACTGGTCGTCCCGATCACGATTTCATTTTGATCACGCAGGATGGTATTGTTCCAGCGAATGGTTCGCAGTTCGCCATTTTTGGTCAGAACTTCATTCTCATAGTGGGGTATGATCTCCCCATCAATGAGTGAGGAGAGGAACCGGTTTTTGACTTCCTGACCTTCAGGAATACAGAGTTCAAACCAGTTCTGACCGATGAGCTCATTCTTCTGATATGCGGTCAGGGAGAGCAGGTGGTCGTTGCAAGAGATGATTGTCCCATGCGTATCCAGCATCAGAGCGGCCAGTTGGATATTCTCCAGCATGTCCCGCAGCCGTCGCTCTGACTCACGCAGGGCTGTCGTCGCTGCCAGTTGCTGCTCAGCCATGCGGTCAAACGCTTGACCGAGCTGGCTGATTTCATCCTTTCCGGAGAGGCCAATGCGGTAATGAAGGTTCCCGGCGGAAATAATTTTAAACCCCTCGTGCAAGCCCTGTATCGGTTTGCCCAGAGAGCGGTTGATGAATATGACCATGCCAGGGATAATAAGTGCCAGAAGCAGGAAGAAGACCAGCATGAGCAAGTCCTCATCTTTGTCATGCTTTAGCAGGGCTTGATGGTTGAGCTGCCGCAGGCCATGGATTGCCTGTGTTGAAAGTTGAAGCTCTTGCTGAATGCGATTGGTCAATCGCTCGGCGAAGCTGTGCCAGTTTTCGTTTTCCTGATTGAACTTTTCGTGCGACATGTGAGGACCATACTGTTGGAACAAATCCTCGGTGGTCTTGAGTTGGTTGTCTATAGCACTGACCAGTCTGGACTCAGATGGGTCGCGGAATTCTTCAGCGATAATCAGGAATTGGTTCGACAGTTCATCAAATTTTTCAATCCACTGTATATGGGCGCGCTCCTCGTAGTGAATGTAGTGTTCGAGGGTTATAACCGTGAGTATGGAAAGATCCTGAGAGAAGTGGTCGGCCAGAATGATTTTATTCCGTGCCCTGTCCGCTGTGCTGGAGACATACAGATGAAAAGACGAAGATATCAGTAGTGAAAGTGCAGGGAGCAGGGCAATTATGACAAGTTTTGATTTGATCTTCACCGCAGTCCCTGTTTTTCTTTAAACGTGCTCTGTTCTTGTTCCCATCGAAGCGCTCAGCGCATGAGGTTTACAGCTTCTGGTGCTTGTTTTTTCAGAGGGTCAAGATGGAGATAATTGAACAGATTGGGGACCCTGTCCGCTACAATGGCACCCTTGTCAAGCATCCAGCGGGCATGGTCGTCCAGAATCGCCAACATAATATGGTCAAAAGAGAGTCTGTAGCTTCGGTCCAGCCAGATCTTTTCTGTGCTGTCTGCAGATACTCCCGTTGTTCTGCTGAATCTGTTCCTGGCGGTCTCCGGGTGTTGGTCGATAAAATGTTGCGATTGCAGAAGAGCGGCTAATAGCTTGTTTAGCTTGTCCGGCTCTTGACTGGTGACAGTTTTGTCGGCGAGCAGATAGCCGTAATTCAGATTGAGTCCGGGGGCGCTGATGATTTCGATTGCATCACCCAGGCGTTCTTTCAATCTGAAAGCATGCATGTCTGTGGTGACGATGGCATCGACAGTTCTTTTCTCAAGCGCCGGAATCAATTCCGCGCCTTTCATCCCTTCAAGGTTGATATCCTTTTCGGTCAGTCCGTGTTTGTTCAGATAGACATCCAGGAAAAAGTGGAACGAGCTGTTCCTGGCGGTGGCGATACGACGATTTTTAAGATCTGTGCCGGTTTTAATTCCGCTGTCGCTGAAGGTGATGATGCGGTTCAGACTGCGAGACTGGGCAACGGTGCCAAGAATTTTAAAATCGTCGCGGGTATAGCTGTTATGGATCACCGGGGTTTCCGCAGCCAGGGCGACATCGCAGCTGCCATCGTTCAGCGCTGCCACGTTGGCTCTGCCGATCTTTTTAAGGATCAGGTTCACCGCAAGGTCTTGTTCGCGGAAGAATCCCTCTTGTTCGGCAATCATAATCAGGGAGCCGAGCGTGGCTCCGTAGCAGATATTTAAGGGATCGACAGGCTTGCTGGTGGCCAGTTCGGACTCTTCAGGGGGTGAAGTACATGCCGAAAGAAGTAACGCGAGCAGTAAACAGATGAGGATTTTGCTGCAATAGAGTGGTTTTGATTGCATGGGCCTGGGATCACCGTAATGTCGTTGGACCTTTCCCCTCTCAAAATAAGTGGGCAGATTAGCATAGAATTGCAATGAATAGTAACTAAAATGTGTTAGCTCTAATGTTGGAGTGTGCCAGATTGGGTGGCTTACGCGACTTGAGCAGGTCAGTCGCAGAACGCGCTAGGGTTGGTTCGGAATGAGTTTTCTGATTCAAACCGGGTGTTGAATGATATTCAGCACACGATTTGAGTAGACGAAGATCAGGAGTCGTTCAGCCTCTATTAACGGAAGAAAGCAACACCCTGATCCGGAATCCATTCCTGCTCGTCGACAATCAGTTCGACGGTTTTGTAACGTCTTTGTTTGGTTGCATCGTAGCGGTAGCGAACACAGACCAGTTGGTCGCCATACTGTTCGGTGAGTTTTTTTGTCCCTTTTGAACCGGGTGACAGAGTTGATTTGACCTTCATTTCCCCCCCTGTAAAAAAAAAGACAGTCTCTCCAGCAACCCGTTTCCGGTTGTTTGAATAACTGTCAATTGAGTTTGTGATCTTCGTATCCGTCCCCCCATAAATTTAATGAGTGAGATTATTACAGAAGAGTTTCCAGTATTGCAAGGTATTAATGGTAAGAGTGTCTGCGGTTTAAATGATGATGGTCCCTTCAAGGTAGAGGACGGCACTTCCTCCTATTGCGACTCGCTCGTCCAGGTCTTCACAGGTCAGTTCTCCGCCCCGTGCAGAGAGTTGGCGCGCTCGCATGAACTTTTTATCAAGCCGTTTGGACCAGAAAGGGATCAGGGTACAGTGTGCAGAGCCCGTAACCGGGTCTTCTGGAATCCCTGCTCCGGGGGTGAAAAATCGTGAGACAAAATCGACCTGATTGCCGATTGCGGTGACGATGACTGCAACGCGATCCGGGATGGTCGCCAGTTCCAGAAAGTCGGGTTGCATGTTCGTTACGCTCTCTTCATCTTCCAGCACTATTAACAGATCACGTGATTTCCAGACTTCAACTGGCGCGACGCCGAGAGCTCGATTGAGCTGAGCGTTCGCGGGTGTCGCAACTGGCGGTCGACTGGGAAAGTCCATTTTCAGAAGATCGCCGTCTCTTCTGACTGTGAGATGACCGCTGGTGGTGCTGAACCTGATCCGGCTTTCAGCTTCGCCCAGACAGTTGAACAGGACAAAGGCGCTTGCCAGTGTGGCGTGGCCGCAAAGGTCCATTTCCTCCTCCGGGGTAAACCAGCGCAGCTGGTAGCCATCCTTGACGCTGACGAAAAAGGCCGTTTCCGCTAAATTGTTTTCCGCGGCGATGCTCTGCAACAGCGGATCAGGCAGCCATGCGTCGAGTGGGCAGACCGCTGCAGGGTTGCCACCAAACAGCCGATCAGTGAAGGCATCAACCTGATAAATGGGGATACGCATGAATTATTCCTCCTCTATTCTCCTGACCGGTTTTTCCTTCTCCGGCGCCGGGAGTTTGATTCCGTTTCCTCTACTGATTATTGAGCCCGGTTTCCCCGGAGATATCAAGACTCAATCCGCGTGACAAAAAGTGATACAGTTTATCCTTTCTACCGATTGATGCCGGTTCTCAAAAGGATTGCAATATGATACCTATGTACGGATTAAATCGATGTTCAATCCAAATTTCATGACCAAAGGGAGATGTCCATGAATTTCGAAAAAATAGGCCTGCAGGTGCCGAAGATATTGTTCCCCAAACCCGGAACAAAAATGCAGCGCTGGGCGGTTATCGCCTGTGATCAGTACACCTCGGATCGCGAGTATTGGGAACGTCTGGAGCAGCAGACTGCGGGCTCTATCTCGACCTTGAATCTGATCTTTCCGGAAGTCAACCTCGAAGATGAGGACGCCGATGAACGGATCGTGCGGATCAACGCGGCGATGGATCAGTATCTGGCAGATGGCAGCCTGGTAGAGCAGGAGCCGGGGTTTGTGCTGGTTGACAGGAAAACGTCCGAAGTTGAGTCACGCAAGGGGCTGGTGCTGGCGCTTGATCTGGAGCAGTACGATTATAACAAAGGGGCTCAGAGTCTGATCCGTGCGACTGAGGGGACCATTCTCGATCGCCTGCCACCACGGATCAAGGTACGAAAAAATGCTCCAATCGAACTACCGCACATCATGGTGCTGATCGATGACCCGAAAAAGACCGTTATAGAACCGCTCTTCAATGAAGACCTGGAAAGCCTCTACGATTTTGAGCTGCTGGAGAATGGTGGACACCTCAAGGGTTATCGTGTCTCTGACGAAAAGTTGATTGGTCAGGTGGTGCGAGCTCTGGAGAGCCTGGCCGACCCGGTCGCTTATCGCCAGAAATACCTGACTGATGATGCCGTGATGCTTTACGCCATGGGAGACGGCAACCACAGTTTTGCCACTGCCAAGGCGATCTGGGAGCAGCTTAAGGCCGACGCAGCCGATCAGGCCGCAATTATGGGTCATCCGGCGCGCTATGCGTTGGTCGAGCTTGTCAATCTGCATGACCCGGGCCTGGAGTTCGAGGCGATCCATCGGGTGATGTTTAACCTCAATACCGGACATCTGCTGGAGAGCATGGAGCGCTTCTTCGCTGAGCGGAAGACCTCTTTCGGTTTTATCCCCTGTGATAGCCTGGCTGAAGCAGAAAAGAAGGCTGCTAAAGAAATCGGTTGTCATGCCTTCCCGGCGGTACTGGCTGGCAGGTTCGGCGTTTGTAGAGTCTCGAGTCCGGAATATACGCTGGTTGTCGCGACCCTGCAGGCCTTCCTCGATCGCTATCTTGAGGAGCAGCCGGAGGCACGCATCGACTACATCCATGGAGCACAAAGCGTTACTGAGCTCGGCTCCAAGGCGAATAATGCCGGATTCTTCCTTCCGGCCATCTCCAAGCATGATCTGTTTCGGACCATTATTTTTGACGGCGCTCTGCCACGTAAGACATTTTCCATGGGTGAGGCGGACGAAAAGCGTTTTTATCTGGAGTGTCGTAAAATCAAGTAAGAAACAGATACGATCCCCCGCTTGCCATGCTTACTCGAGGCACAGGGAACACAGAGGAAATCTGTACGTTTTTTCTCCGTGATCTCTGTGCCTTGGTGGTATTAAGCTTTGAAGGAGTCTGGAATGACACAAGTTACGGATGTTGTATTCGATGTTGGACGGGTGCTGATCGACTTTTCCTACGAGCGGTTGGTCAAGGTTCTCTATCGTCAGGGTGCATCGGTCACTGACGTTGATGAGTTTACCGCAGAGGTCGATCTGGTCCCCTACGAACACGGGCAGATATCCGACCAGCAGTTTCTGGAAAACCTCAATGCTCTGCTGGTAACGCCGCTGTCCGAAGATCAGTTGATCGCTGCCTGGAAAGATCTTTTTACGCCGATTGATGAGATGCTGATAATGGCTGCCGAATTGAAGTCTCAATGTGGCGTTTATCTGATTTCGAATACCAGCAACCTGCACTGGCAACATCTGCTGCAGACTTATCGACTCGCCGAAATCTGTCACGGACACCTGGCGTCCTATCAAGTGGGGGTGATGAAGCCTGCCCCTGAAATCTTCTCCATTGCCTGCGAACGATTCGATCTGGTGCCGCAGCAGACCGTCTTTATCGATGATATGCAAGTTAACGTCGAAGGGGCGATTGCCTGTGGCTGGAACGGGATTCATCATCAAAGCGTCGCAGAGACCCGGCGACAACTGACCGAGTTGACCGGTTTTTCGCTCTGAGTGCTGAAGCGTTATCGGTGGGATGAAGCGGAGACACACTGAAAAAGGATTGAGCACATGACCTGGATTTTCAAGAAGCTCTATAATTCAACCCTCTATTCCTTTTCCGGACTCAAGACAGGGATTGCTGAAGATCAGTCGGTTCGGATGGAAGCGATCCTGGTACTGATTGCGGTGCCGCTGGCCCTGATGGTCGAGGCGAGCCTGAGTGAACGGTTCTGGTTGATCTTTTCCGTGTTGATCATCTTTATCGTTGAGCTTCTTAACACCGCCATAGAAGAGTTGGTTGATCATCTGTTCAAGGAGATTGACCCGATTGCCAAGAAGGCCAAGGACCTCGGGAGTGCGGCGGTGTTTGTCGGGGTCATGCATGCCTGTGGCGTGTGGGGGACGATTCTGTACAAAAATTATCTGTGACTTTTTTCAGGGCGGATTTTCTTTTTCATTAAAGGGAGGTGTATACTCATCATTTGAGACGTCTGCAGGAAAATTGAGCGTACTGAAAAAGTATCTGAAAAGTCGTGGCTATTATATGAGTAAATCCCATTCTTGAGGGAGAGAGACATGTTCCGTTTGTTCGGACCTTCCAACCCACCCGCTCAACCAGGAGATGATATCAATAAATGGTCGATAAGGCTCGGACCGCTACGGCCGATCCTGACTTTTATCGGCTTGTCCCTGCTTTTGCTCGGACTCTCGCGGATTGGCCTGATTGTCTGGCAATGGTCGCGAGTCGCTGAAGTCGACGGGCTCTGGTCAGTGCTCGGGTTCGGTCTCCGCATGGATATGGTTCTGATCTCTTATTTTCTCATGCCGTTGGCGCTCGGTATGTTTCTGCTTCCCCCGTTTTTGCTGCGGACTCTGGTATGGCGATGGATCTGCACGCTCTGGCTGACCCTTTCGTTGACCGTTCTGGTTTTCATGGAAACTGCAACTCCGCCTTTCATTCAGCAGTATGATGTGCGACCGAACCGGGTTTTTGTCGAGTATCTCAACCATCCCAAAGAGGTTGGTATGACCCTCTGGGGAGGCTACAAGATTGAGTTACTGATCTCTCTGGTTGTCCTGTTGATGATCGTTGGCGTGGGGAAAAGACTCTTTGCTCCCGCCAGTCTGCAATCGCAGGGTTGGAGTTGGAGAAAGCGCCTGCTGGTGTTTCCACTGATCGCCTGTCTGCTGTTTCTCTTCGCTCGTTCCAGCTTTGAGCACCGTCCGGCCAATGCCAGCACGGCAGCTTTTTCATCTGACCATCTGGTCAACGAATTGGGAATCAGTTCTGCCTATTCAGTGCTCTTTGCGATTTACCGACTGAAGGATGAACAGGACGCCATCAAAATCTATCCGCATATGGCCTCGGATGAAGTGGTGCAGAGGATTCGTCGTGAGATGATGTTGGACCCTGCCGACTTTGTCTCCGACAAAATTCCCACCCTTCATTTGCAAAGGCCCACCATCACCCGGCAGAAGCCGATGAACCTGGTGATTATTCTTGAAGAGAGTCTGGGGGCCCAATATGTGGGCGCTCTCGGTGGAAAACCGTACACACCTGAACTGGAAAAACTGTCGAAACAAGGTCTCTGGTTCTCCCATCTGTATGCGACAGGCACCCGCTCGATCCGCGGTATTGAGGCAGTAGTCACAGGTTTCATGCCGACCCCGGCGCGGAGCGTGGTGAAGTTGGGACTGGCTCAACAGGGATTTTTTACGCTGGCCCGCATATTGAAAAATGCCGGGTACAGCACCGAGTTTATCTATGGTGGAGAGAGTCATTTCGATAATATGCGCGGCTTTTTTCTAGCCAATGGTTTTGAGCGGATTATCGATCAGAACGATTTTGATGATGATATTTTCCGCGCCACCTGGGGCGTTGCGGATGGAGACCTGATGCGGCGTGCCGATGAGGAGTTCAGGCAGCATGGTGATGAGCCATTCTTTGCCCTGGTTTTTACCTCGTCAAATCATCCTCCTTATGAAATCCCTGAGGGGATGGCAAAGACTGGTTCGGATGAGAAACCCTTCGTCTCTGCTATCCGTTATGCCGATCATTCTTTGGGCGCTTTTTTCAAGCTGGCTCAAGCGTCACCTTACTGGGACAACACTCTTTTTCTCGTGGTTGCAGATCATGATGATGTGGTCAGCGGGCCAAGCCTGATTCCGATCAGGCATTTTCAGATTCCCGGCTTGATCCTGGGGGGTAAAGTTGAGCCCCGAGAGGACAGCAAGGTGGCCAGCCAGATCGATCTGCCGCCGACACTGCTGTCGATGATGGGCCTGGAGTCAGAGCATCCGATGCCCGGACATGATCTGTTACAGCTGCCTGAAGACTACCCCGGTCGGGCGATTATGCAGTACGGGATGACTCATGCTTATATGCGTGGAGATCAGGTGGTGGTACATACCCAGGATAAAGCCGGTGAGCAGTTCACATATCATGATGAGATACTCGATCCGACGGAGTCACCTGACTCTGAACTGATCAAGGATGCCCTGGCGACCGCTCTCTGGCCCAGCCTGGCTTATCAGGAGCAGAAGTATATCCTTGCTGATATGTCCACCGCAAAGACCAAGGCAAGCCATGGGATGAGCGCTGTGGCTGAAGCAGTACAAAGGGCAAACTGACTTGGTTCACAGGTAAGGGTGTTCGAAACGGCACATTTTTACAGTACTGCGAGCTTCGCCGCTTATCAGAGGTTTTCCTATGCAATGGTCGCTGACCAAGCTGCTTCGTGTCTTCTGTCCGTTCGCGCTCGGGTACTTCCTTTCATATCTTTATCGTACGGTCAACGCTGTTATCGCGCCCGATCTGGTCAGCGATCTCGGCCTTGATCCCGCCAACCTCGGCCTGTTGACCTCGGCCTATTTTCTCAGTTTTGCCGCATTTCAATTGCCTTTGGGGCTGCTGCTTGATCGCTTCGGCCCTCGTCGGGTAGAAGCAGTGCTGCTGCTGTTTGCTGCTTTCGGGGCGATCCTGTTCGGTCAGGCTGAAACCCTGGGAGGTTTGCTGCTGGGCCGGGCCCTTATCGGTCTGGGCGTTTCGGCCTGTCTGATGGCTGCTTTCAAGGCCTTCGTGATCTGGTTTCCACCAGAGCGTTTGCCGCTGGCTAACGGGGTGCAGATGGTCTCCGGCGGGCTGGGTGCCTTGATGGCGACGGTTCCGGTAGAGATGGCGCTCCGGGTCACCGACTGGCGGATGGTTTTGACCAGACTCGGCGTTCTGACACTGTTAGCGGCCGTAGCAGTCTTTTTCGTTGTCCCGGAAAAAGAGGGATCCCAGAGCAGTGAACGCATGGGGGAACAGCTTCGTGG
>DATFMC010000040.1:0-11061 GCA_035267105.1 Geopsychrobacteraceae bacterium | reverse complement strand
CTTCTGCCCGCGCCAACTGCACGGCCAACGCAGCGGCCACATTTCCCGACTCTATCAGAGACTCACTCATCTTCGCCTCCTTCGACAAAACTTTCTTCGGAGACCATCCCGATGGCCTTGGCCGGGCACTCTTCAGCACAGATGCCGCACCCCTTGCAGTATTCCAGGTTGATCCGCTTGCGCGGCTCTTTGCTGATGACATTGTCAGGGCAATAGAGCCAGCAGAGGTGGCAGACCGACTTGCCACTCTTTGCCGAAGCACAACGGTCCATATCGATCACCGGCCGCTCCACTCGCCAGGAACCGGTTCGGCCGGCGTCTCCGACCCCGGAGGTGCTGGCTGAAGTCAAAATTTTCGGTTTTTTATCAGACATTGATGACTCCTTCTTCGGCACCCGCGATGCTGGTCGCGTCAAAAGCCAATTCGGCCGCCCGAACATTCTCTTCCGGCCTGCGGGCTGAGAACTCCTCACCGATGCAATGGATCAGAGGGTTCAACTCGATCAGTCCACAGGCCCTGGCCAGCACTCCGATAATCCCGGAGTTGACAATCCCTTTGCGCAGCCCGGCTTCGACACCGAGCGCGGTAACGTTGGCGACTGCAACCCGGAACCCGTCAAGCAGGTGATCCTGAGCGCTGCGAGGCGAATTCAAGATCAACCAGCCACCCGGTTTCAGCCCGGCGGTGACATCGACCTCGTTGAGGATCAGGTGATCAAGCACCACGACAATATCGGGGGTTTGAATCGGCGAAAGATCGTAAATCTTCTTCCGGGCAATTTTCAGTGATGTGGTCACCGGCGCCCCTCGCCGTTCGGTGCCGAAGGTCGGTGCCATCACCACCCCCCCGTAACCGGAAATAAACGCTGCTCCGGCAACCACCTTTGCAGCCGTAATCGCACCCTGTCCTCCGCGGCCATGCCAACGGATCTGGACCATCTGTTCCCGAACTGGTTGCATTCGAATTCATCTCCTGTAGAAATTACTCTGTCATTAAACCCTGCGAGACTGGTAACAGACCACGACAGAAAAACTGCCAGTAACGCTCTGCGATCTCTTCAATACTGAGCGACCCTTCTTGTCGATACCAGCCCAGGACACCGGTCCCCATCTGAATTGCAATTCGTGACAGCAGTTTATAGTCTTCGACCTGCCAGCCAAGCTGCTGGCCTCTCTGTAACAATTGCTCGACCAGCTGTTGATAGTTGTCACGCTTGGCGATGATCTGTTGGTAGTTTCCAGCGTCCAGATGCCGCAACTCATCATCCGAGATATAAACCAGATCTGATCCGCATACAGTGAAGCGGATATGAAAACGGAAAAAACTGCGCAACTGAGTGAGAGGATCATTACTCGCTGCCAGCTCAGACGACAGCCCTGAGATCATCTGGTCCATGATGGTATTCATCAGTTGAAACAGCAGTTCCTGTTTACTGGAAAAGTGGTAATAAAGGCTTCCCCCCTGGATACCAACCCGCTTCGCCAGCTCACGCAGGTTGGCGGCCTGGTAGCCTTTTTCGCGAAACAGCTTTGCCGCCTCCTGAAACAGAATTTCTTTACGTGACCTGTTCTTTGTCAAAGGACCTCCATAACCTAACAAGCGTTAGATACTAATTCTGCTGTAATCTGATGTCAAGAACCCTTGCGCGCGCTTCAGGTGAATCCTTTAAAGAAAAAACCAGAGAGAACAATCAAAGTTATACTTGAAGAAAGATTTGTGATTAAAACAAAAGGATTATCAGCTGGAGGGATTGACAATCTCTTCGATTATGATTTCCTTTCACTATCAACGTCTTTAAACCATGGAGGAAAAACATGAAAAGAACATGCATGCTATTGATTATTTCAGCAGTCGCTCTGACACTTCTAGGGGGATGCGCCGCAAAACTTTCGAAGGAAGATCAGGCCCTACTGACCCAGGCGCGTGACGCCACCGCGAGCGCCCAAGCGGCATCCGAAAAAGCGGAAGCTGCAGCAGTCAGAGCTGAGACTGCCGCCCAAAATGCTGAGGCCTCTGCAAACCGGGCAAGCTCTGCAGCAGATCTGGCAGTCTCTTCGGCGAATCAGGCCAAGACCTCGGCAACAGCAGCAGCTAGCAGTGCGATGAAGGCGGAAAAAGCCTTTGAGCTGAGTCAGCAGAAATAGATGGAAAAGCCTCGCGATAGCGAGGCTTTTTTTTAAAAGAATTTTCCTAACCTGACAAATCACCATACAACCGCTGAAAATCTTCCTTGATCACCCTCAGGTGATTCAGGGTCGATTCGGCATTCTTTTCGAGCACCGCCTTAACTGCGGGATCCCCCGCCTCCATCACCATACGGCGCAGGCTGCCCTCGACCTCCTGCTCCAAGCGGATCGCCAACTGTAAGGCTTGCCGCTCGTCAAGTCGGGCCATCAGCTCGCCATCAATCGATTGAACGAGAGAGTTCTGCTTCGGATGATTCTGCACCATCTCCGCAAACGGAGGCAGATCATCACCGGGATAGATGTCATAGAAATTTCGAGCGTGCTCCTGCTCTTCTTTGGCCAGTTGATTAAAATGGTCAATGGCGCCTTGATCTTTCATGTAACGGGTCGCCAACTGATAATAATTCATGGCGTCCAGTTCAACCTGGATCATCTTCCTGACGGCAAGCTGTCTTTCGCGATTCATAGCGGTCCCTTTGTCGGGTAAAAGTGGTTTCCTCAGCAGTTTCACCATCTGCGTCAATTCAGCGTAATGGCTCTGTAGAATATTTTCAACATTTGATCCTTGACCCGCATCGCTTCAGGTCGCTATCTTTCCCGCAGTAATTACGAAACCACCCTGGAGAATTTCAATGGCAGACCGTATTGAACTTCGTGACACATTTGAAACTGACTTGGCAGAGGTCAGCTGGAAAGAGCTGCGCATTCACCTGAAGCGCGATGCCATTATCCTGGTGACAGATGATCTTAATCTGGTCGATGTCGCCGTCGATATCGCCGCAGACAATAAAACCCAGGTCGCGCTCTGGATCTCCTCCGGCAAACTGACCAAGCCAAGTAGCGAACAGATCGAGCAGTGGACCGCTATGCTTGACACTCCGTTCCGTATGCTGATCGCTCAGCCGTACATCCTGGTCCAGGCCGTCAATCATGCCTGAACAATTCGTGAACGAACTCGCTAATTATCGTTCTCCAGGGGTTTTTAATCCATGGGGAGAGTGTGACGCTGCACATGATCGCTGCGCAGAGGCCCCGCAGATCAGACGCGCCCAGCTACAACACTACCTGGGCGAACGGATTGGACAGGCGAAGCTGCTGCTGGTGGCTGAGGCTATCGGCTATCAGGGTGGACATTTCAGCGGAATCCCGATGACTTCAGAACGGTTGCTGCTCGGCGGGTTGACGCAAAAAGGGATACTGCCGGAACACGCCTTTACCAGCATCGCACCACAACGCACCAGCAAAGAATCAGTCCGGCAGGACGGATTCACTGAACCGACCGCGACGATTGTCTGGGGATTTTTTGCCGACAGCGGTATTGATCCCCGCTCTTTTGTCTTGTGGAACGCCTTTCCCTGGCACCCCTATAAAACCGGCGAGGGCTTGTTGACCAACCGTACCCCCACCGACGACGAGTTGACTGCAGGGCATCGAATACTGCACCGCATGATTAAACTCGGAGATTTCCGGCAGATTGTCGCGGTTGGGAAAAAATCAGCAGCGCAGATGGCTAATCTTGGTATCGACAGCATTGAAGTTCGTCACCCGGCCAATGGTGGTGCGGGCCTGTTCAGGCGGCAAATGGCTGATCTGATCAGAGGAGCATGAAGCATATGGAATATCTCGGAGAATTTCTCACCATCGCTTTCATACACCTGCTGGCCGTCGCCAGCCCCGGCCCCGACTTTGCCATAGTGCTACGCCAGAGTATCGTCGTCGGCCGCACCCCCGCGCTCTGGACCAGTATCGGCATCGGTATCGGCATCATGGTTCATGTCGCCTACTGTCTGCTCGGACTGGGTCTGATCATTTCCCAGTCGATCATGCTCTTTAACCTGATCAAACTGATCGGGGCCTGCTACCTGCTCTATGTGGGCTGGAAGTCTCTGCGGGCAAAACCGACCGCAGTAACCGCTGAGAGTGATTTTAACGTTCCGATTCCCCGAGCGGTTCAGGCACTTCGCATCGGTTTTCTGACCAACGCGCTCAACCCCAAGGCCACACTCTTTTTCCTGTCACTGTTCTCCGTCGTGATCAACCCTGACACCCCGGCCACAGTGCAGCTCGGTTATGGTATTTACATGTGCTTTGCCACGGCGATCTGGTTTTGTGGTTTGTCATTGTTCCTCACTCAGCCAAAAATCAGATTTTTTTTCACTCGATTCGGACACTGGACTGAGCGAGTCATGGGAGCGGCGTTGATCGCTCTGGGGCTGAAATTGGCTTTGGCGAGTCGAAAATGAACCCCTGAGCCAATTGCTGATGTCAAGGTGCGCCGACACAAGACGAGCCATAGCTAAACCGAACAGGCGAAACGCTGACAGCCGTCCAAAGGGATCGTATTAACAGATAATATAACCACACAAGGCACCAGTGCTGATTGGTCCGTTACTTTTCCTCACACCTTACCAGCTATGCGGAATCATCATGTCCAAATTAAACGATCTGCTAAAAAACGATCCGGAAAGATTTAAGGTATCCCCGGATCAACCTGTTATGAAAGCGGTCGTTACGATGGGTCATGGCGGCTACGACAAGCTCCACTATTGTGACGTTCCGATCCCGGTGCCGGGGCCTGATGAAGTACTGCTTAAGGTTCTCGCAGCCGGGATGAACAACACGGAGATCAACACACGGCTCGGCTGGTATTCATCAACGGTTGAGGGAGGGACGGAGCAACTGTCCGCAACTTCTGACAAGTCAGTTATTGAGGATGGCGGCTGGAACGAAACGACACCTTTTCCATTTATTCAGGGGACCGATTGCTGTGGCGAGATCGTTGCGATGGGCTCTGGCGTTACTCATCCGGAGCTCGGAAAGCGGGTTCTCGTCAGGGCCTGCATGCGCCCCAATGGTTTTGATTCGTTAGAGAATATCTGGATGGCGTCGGATTTTGACGGTGCTTTCGCCCAATACGTCAAGGTCCCGGCCAATGAAGCGTTTGCAGTCGATTGTGATTGGAGCAGCACGGAGCTTGCGACCATCCCTTGCGCTTACGGGACTGCGGAAAACATGCTGCACCGAACCGGGGTCAGCGCATCCGACCGAGTGCTGGTCACTGGTGCGTCCGGTGGAGTCGGATCGGCAGTTGTGCAACTGGCAAAGCGCCGGGGCGCCCATGTCACTGCGATAGCCGGGGTCAGTAAGCTTGATGCGGTGAAAGGTCTGGGAGCTGACGAAGTGATCCCTCGTGGCGCGAACCTGAGTCGTGAGCTTCAGACCTGTTGCGCGGACGTTGTTATCGACAATGTCGCGGGCGAGCAATTCGGGCAACTGTTGAAGCTGATGGCACTGGGTGGCCGCTATGCGTCGTCTGGCGCGATAGCGGGACCGATAACCACCCTGGATATGCGTGATTTCTACCTAAAGGACCTGACCCTGATCGGCTGCACGGCTTGGGACGAGCCGGTCTTTCCCAACATCATCGAGTTCATTGAAAAGGGCGAAATAAGGCCCCTGGTAGCAAAAACCTTCGAACTGAAAGATATCGCGGTCGCACAAGAGGAGTTTCTGAAAAAAACGCACTTTGGCAATTTTGTGCTGTTGCCGCCGCCATGATTCTGGAGCTTCCCGTAACAACGAGCCCTCCGTGCGCCTTGTTGCCCATAAAAGTTACGCGACCAGGGTGATCTCCACATTCAGATCATCGGCAACCTCCGCCAGACCCTGCTCAACCTCAGCCCTTAAAGTGCCATCCGCGGGATCTGGATGTACCTGTCCATCACGGACATGGCCGTTCCGCTTTGCGGTGAAGCCTCGACCACTGATTTCTGATCGACAATATTCGAACCTTTGTCAGCGAGAAACTGGCTGACCTTGGAGACAATCCCGGTCTGATCAAGGCCTTCGACATGCAGGGCCATGATCAGTGTAGTGGAATCAAGGGGGCTTGATAGGTGTCAGGTGCCAACTTGAGCATAAACTCTTTTCTCGATCGCTTCGTAGTGCGACGAGAACTCATCCCAGCGCTTTAATACTTTTTGGGCTGCTTCCGGTACATAGCAACGGGCGTAGTCGTCGCCTTGAAAATCAATCACGTTCTGTATCGATTGAAAGGTCATAATGGTGATAAATTCGACCTCATCGTCGAAGTCCCGTCGAAGCAGCTCGATACCTGAATAGCCGGGTATTTTTTTTGTCTCGATCCCAGGGAATACTTCGTCATGCAGCAATTTGCGATACTCATCTGCCTTTTCGGGTGTCGTCCACCCGTGCCAAATACGCTTGATCGCCATTAAGTTTCTCCTGTTTATTGATTGACGCCCAACAAGGCTGTAGAACAACTCTCACCGGAGAACATCGACAGACCACACAGTATTTTTTCATCAGAGCGGACGGTTGCCACCAGCGCATTCCACCAGCCATAGCCCTCGCCCCACCCATAGAAACAGAAATACTGTCTCTCTTTCCAGCTTTTTTGCCTTTTTCTTTCCTTATATCGTTCGAACCGGTGAATCTTGATCAGGTTGTGTAATATGGCCATGAGCTGCCACTTCCCGCTGACTTTTTGTTGCCTCTTACCGTGAATCGCTTGATGCCGATGGCGGCGTTGATCTGGCCGAACACCGGCTCAACAATGCCCGGGCGAATGCTGAACATGTAAGGGCTTGTGTTCTTCGGCGGTCGCAAAACGGGGATCGCGGGAGCGAAACCCGTGGTCGGCGATATAGCCGCCGGGAGCAGATGACCAGCCTGATCTTCAGCCACTCGATGCGGGTTTCATCCGGAATATGACCAAAGAAGTTGAGCTGCTCTTCCAAAAATGAAGAACCGAAAAGACATTATCGCCAGTCCGGATACTATAAATCCCCGCCAGCCGGGAGGAGTGTCTTTGAAAAGAGAAAGATCGGTTTGACTAACGCCTAAAGACATTAGTTTGTTATGTGACCTTATTGTTCTGTCAGGGCCAGTTTTATCCCTAGACCTGCAAATGCTACAGCAAATGATTGTTGAACTTTACGAATGGCACGAGGTGAATTTGTTAGGCATGCACTCACCCGATGGGCCAGGCAGCCGTATGCAACAAAAACAATGAAAGTTAACAACATGAATACTGCGCTCAGAATAGCCATTTGAATTGAAGGTGCAGAGCCTTTGCTTGAAATAAACTGTGGCAGAAACGCTAAAAAGAAAATCGATAATTTGGGGTTAAGAATATTGATCAAAAAGCCTTTGCTAACAATTTGCATGAAACGGCGCTTCTGACCTGATGTCTCAAAGTTGATCGCTCCCTTGTCTCGCCACATTGACCACGCCAGATAGAGCAAATAGGCTGCTCCCGCAAATTTCAAAAGCTGAAATGCGACCGAACTAAGATGAAGAATAGCTGACAAGCCCAATACACAACCCAGAAGGTGCGGAAGGATTCCAATCGTGCATCCTGATGCTGCCGCGATGCTGGCTCGCCACCCCATGAATAAACCCGTAGAAACTGTGTAGATCACACCTGTGCCTGGAATAAACACAACAACAAGAGATGTAAGAAAGAATTCTGCAGTGATCATTTTTTAATGCCTTTATTAATTTTGTCAGCGGTTCATGATAACCGGCGGCGACGCGAACTTGCGTGCCCACCGCAGTTTGGTTTTGTTTTTCAATTTAAAGCAAACGTATTTTCCGTCCTCGTTGATTAGGTGGTCGGGCTGCCTTTCTGCATGTTCAATGGTTTTCTTTGCAATGAAGTTAATACTTCTTTTTTATGCACTGTGTGTGACCGAATCACGATGAGGAACCATGAGGCCGTTCCGGCAATGCTTCCGATTGTTTCTGATTCTTTTAGCCCTTCAACTATCCCGGCCCAGACGGCAACACCAAGAATCAGCCCAACAAGTAGGGCATAGTATGCGCAAACCTCAGCTCATATTTTGAGTTTGTTGAAAGTGTCCATATCGGCCCATTCCAGTGCCCTGTTTTGATGGGCTTTCCGCAACGGGTACAGGTTTTTATGGATGGGCCGATTTCAGCGAGGTTGTTTCTTAGACCACCATGTGAGCCAAAGGATTGAGCACAGTGTGGGCAACGAAAGAATATCATGCCCATTTTTGACCTCCATTATTTTTAAGCCCACCCCCCCTTGCGAAGAGTGATTTAGGTCCATCAAATGCGGTTCAGGGGCTGTTTTTGTTAAGTTCTGCGACCAAGGTTGGTCATATACAAAAAAACCGCAAATCTCACCTGCCTGGTGACCGTTGCGGTTTGTGTTCCATTCTCATGAGCCCCTCCCATGTATTACAGTGAATTGATGGGCTTTTATAGCACTTCAGGTGCCGTAGGATCAACCAAAGCTGCTATCACCACAAAAAAAGGACGGATTTATTTCTCGGGCGACATATCGGAAGGTATCGCCACGAGTGTCGTAGCCGCAGTTGAGATGCTTTTCCCTCTACAGATTTTCGTTTCGCCTGCCCCGAATTTCAGAGTCATCTCAATTTTTGTGATTTAAATTTCACTTCTGAGTTGTTGCAGAGGATCTGGAAAGAGACAGTCAGCGCTTCGGGCCTGCCGCCAATGCCTCGGAAAAATGGGGAGTAGTTCTTTGGCGGGCTCTGGGTCAACTTCAAGCAATTCAATATCAAAGGTCAGCGCGGTTATTCTCCTCATTCAGGGCAGGGTTGGATTTTCCGAACGCATGATTTGGTTCGATGCCGAAGGCCCCCTGAGAGGTCGGATGGATAACTGGGGGAAATGTCAAAAAAAAGAGGGGCCCGCATGCGCTGCAGAACCCTCTTCATTCTTAATTCAGTATTCAGAAGTTTCAAACTGCGGCTTTCCTTCCTGCCGCACTTTCTGCTCAGCTGCTTTGAATCAGTTTATATAATCTTGTTCAAGGGATACTCGACCAACCCCTGTGCGCCGATTTCCATCAGCTGCGGAATTATCTTGCGGACTTCGTCTTCACGCAGAATGGTTTCAATGGAAACCCAATCGGATTTATACAGGTGGGCCACGGTCGGCCGGTTGAGGCTGGGCAGAATTTCGATAATTGCGTCGATTTTATCTCCCGGCGCATTCATCTTCAGACCAACCATCCCCTCGGCGCGCAGTGCAGATTGCAGCAAGGCATAAATCTGCTCAATCTTGGTCCGCTTCCATGGATCGTTCCAGGCCTCCTTGTTGGCGATCATAACCGGGACAGACTCCATCAGGGTATCGACAATTGTCAGGTTATTCGCTTTGATGGTCGACCCGGTTTCCGTCACTTCAACGATAGCGTCACACAGTCCTTTGAGGATTTTCGCCTCGGTGGCTCCCCAGGAGAACTCAACGGTGACGTTGATGTTCCGCTCGGCAAAGAAACGCTTGGTGAATCCGACCAGTTCGGTTGAGATGGTCGCACCTTCCAGGTCCTCCGGTTTGGTGACCTTGGAATCGGGGCCAACCACCAGCACCCAACGGGCGGGACGACGGGAGACCTTGGAGTAGACCATTTCGCCGACTTCGACAACGTCGGAATCATTCTCACGCACCCAGTCCCGCCCGGCGATGCCGACGTCGAGGACACCGCGTTCCAGAACCTGGCTCATCTCCTGCGGACGAACCAGACTGCAGGCAACTTCGTCATCATCGCAGCTGGGGAAATAGTTGCGTGATTTAGCCGTGATCTTCCATCCCGCCTGCTTAAAGAGGGCGATGGTTGCGTCTTCCAGGCTTCCCTTGGGGATGCCGAGTTTCAGTTCCTGAGACATCTGCGTACCTCGTTATCGTTTAATTTGTCTGCTTATTTTTTGTAGACTTCGGCCGGATCAAACAGGGGGTTGCTATGCTCGACCCACTGATCGTCTTCCCAACGCACATAAAAACAGCTGCGATTGCCGGTATGGCAGGCGGCCGGACCGTTCTGTTTGACCTTGATCACCACCGTATCGGCGTCACAATCGGTCAGAATCTCAACGACATCCTGGGTATTGCCCGATTCTTCACCCTTCATCCAGTACTTGTTGCGGGTCCGGCTGAAAAACCAGGTTTTCCCGTCACGAATGGTGTTATCGAGGGTTTTTTTGTCCATGAATGCGACCATCAGCACTTCACCGTTTTCGTGGTCCTGAATAATGGCGGGAATCAACCCTCCCATCTTGTCAAAATCGATCTCGATCACGCTTACCTCCAGTATTAAAAGTTGACGATAGAACTGGGATTTATGCCATGCGGTACGCGTTCAGGTCAATCCTTTTTCCAAGCTGCGGGAAAGCTCAAGCCCTTCACTGGAAAAGCTATAACGCTGCGATTTTTGTTCCCGTTTCAACATAATGCTGCCGCACAACTTTTTCAATCAGGGCCAGATCTTTCGCCTGGACACTCTCCACAATGGCGCGATGGCGACCACCAATCTCCGCAGGGGTGTAAAGCGTTCCCCAGTACCTGCAAAACAGGATGTGCAGTTTCAGGCTGAGCCGGTCGGTATATTCCAAAAGCTGAACGTTGCTGTTCTTGCTGATCAACAGATCATGGAACTCACCACCGACTTCAACCACCATCTTGTGGTTCATTTTCTCCGCGTAACTCTCCATCAGGACGGTCAGGCTTTTCAGTTTTTCAAAGTCGTCGCTGGAGAACTGTTCGCAGGTTTCCATAACCACGTAGCCTTCCAGAACTCCACGCGTCGTGTAGCTGTCGACGATCTCTTTCGGGGAGAGGATGGGAATAAAGTTGCCGACCTGAGGACGGTAATCGACCAGTCCGTTGGTAATCAGCTCTTTCATCGCTTCGCGGATGGGTGCCCTGCTAATCCCCATCTGCGCGGCTAGCAGACTCTCCTTCAGCTGAGCTCCCGGCTTCAACTCACCGGTCAGAAGCAGTTGATACACATGGCTGACGACCTGATCTTTGTAGGTCTTTTTTACGATTTCCATGATTTAAAGCTCCTTCCTTCTCCAG
>DATFMC010000039.1:0-26397 GCA_035267105.1 Geopsychrobacteraceae bacterium | reverse complement strand
GATGGCCTTCAACTGCTCGACAAGTTCTCGCACCGAGAGCTTTCCAGCACCGATATCGGTCAGTCCTTTCCGCAGACAATTGATTTTGAGGCGACCAAAGCGGCCAAGGTAGTTATTCTGGATGATGTCCCTGAAAAAGATTTCTTCAAACAGATCAGGCTGCAGTTCATTAAATGCTTCCTGATTACCGAGCAGGCTTCTGACCAGCTCTTCGGTCAGGTCAAAGTTTTCCATGAACGCCAGTTGGCCGATATGGGTTGATGCGCTGTCATATCGGTCGAAGAAGGTAATTATATAAGAAAAATTTTCCAACAGCGACAGGTCGGCACCATCACGAATTTTTTCATCGCAGGTTTTACCTGTGTCAAGGAGCAGTTCCTCAAAAGAGTGATCGCGATTCTGGTTGGCCTGATTCTTGGCCTTTAACAGCTGTATCATGTCCTGATTGTTGATGCTGGTGTCGATCTGTTGATTATCGAGCAGCAGGCCCTCCAGAATCTCACGTGCCTTGCTGACGTAATCGTGATCGGCCTGGTCTTCCTGCTGGTCGATTTTGAGCATATCATCCAGCGTATAGAAGAGCGCCGACGGTATTTTGTTGCGAACCGACAGTGTTTTCAGCCGGGTCAGGCGCGCATTCTGCTGTTTGTCGGCATAACCCTGCTGATTACAGTCGATCAGAACTTTCTTGTATTCGTTGACGATCAGGTTGTTGTCCGGATGCTTATACATGACATCGATGCGGATCCGCTCCTGCTGATACTGGTCGATGTTAAGCTCGGAGGCGAGGGTCTGCAGTTCGACAAACTTATCGTCAGGGATTGATCGATGCTGGGAGTAGAGCGACTCAAAGGCTTCCTGATAGCGTCGATGTGGTTTGTGGATCAGACGGAACATATAGAGCGTACAGTCGTGAGGGAGTTGTTCGAGAAGTTCTTCAACCATACTGGCGTCGTCGTCATCGTTAATGCGAGTCGTACGTTTGAGCCCTTTGCCGAGTAACTTGAGACAGAGTTCCTGCTGTTTCTCCAGGATGCCGGAGATGTTGCCACTGAGGAAGAAGAAGTTGTTGCGAACGGCGTTTCCCTCGAAAAAAATCTTCTCGTAATCCTGCTTTCCATCCGTCTTTTTCGAAAAGGTGAGCTGTCCCTCCTGATTGTAGCTGGTGCCAAACAGCGTCAGGCGATTGCGAATTTCTTTTTTGGCCAGATCAGAGAGAGGTTGATCCACGCCGAACATATATTCACAAAAAGATCCGCCGTTGCCTTGATGGCGAATACCACTGGTGGTGATTAAAAACTCGTTGCCGGGGGCAAAGAAGCGAAACTGGTTTTCGTTTGCCTGATAGAAATGGTGCAGTTCCGCCCGACGATTGGCTGCAGTCGCGAAGAACTCTATCTTGTCATCGATATGACCGTGCAGACGTAATTCTGTATTCATGATTGGTCACTCCGAAGGGCGGGTTGTCTCTCATCGCTCCGATTCACTACCATTGGCAGTGTAACGCGTTGACCATCATAGGCAAACTCAATTCCTGCTGGCAGGTTTTTTTCGTCGTGTGAATGATTGACTTCATGGCTGAGGTGAGTCAGCAGGGTTCGTTCGGCGCCGATGCGGGCTGCCACCTCCAGCGCCTCGGGAATATTAAAATGAGTCGGGTGTGCTTTGAAACGTAACCCGTCAAGGACCAGCAGCTGCAAATTCCGAAGCAGCGGCATGGAGCTTTCCGGGATTGAGCTGCAATCGGTGAGGTAGGCAGCGGGACCGCAGCGGTAGCCGAAGACCTCAAGCTCACCATGCAGCAGCGGAATTGGTTCAAAGGTTAGTCCGCACAGCTGGAATGACCCGGTCACCTCTCGTGGGTCCAGGCGTGGGATATAACCGGAAGGAGTCTCGTCATCAAAAATATAGTCAAACAGCAGCGAAATCCGCCTGAGCGTCTCCCTGGCGCCATAAATCGGAATCGCATTGCGCGAACTCAGGTTGAAACCACGCAGATCGTCAATCCCGTGGACATGGTCAGCATGGCAATGGGTGTAGAGAACAGCATCGACATGACGGATTTTTTCTCGCAGTGCTTGCTGGCGCAGGTCGGTAGAGGTGTCGATCAGGACATTGTGATCCGAAAAACTGAACAGGGCGCTACAGCGTGTTCTCTGATTACGGGGATCGCTGGAACAACAAACCGGACAGTCACAGCCAACGACTGGAATGCCGGTGCTGGTGCCGGAGCCGAGAATGGTAATGTTTAAAGAAGTAGAGGCCATATTTGAAGTTTTTCGATGTTGGGTCATCTGCTGTTGATGCTGGTCGAAAGAATTTAAACAATTTAACATTCAGATCACGACTTAGACAAGCATTAACCGGGAATTAACCCGTATTTGTCGCGATATGTATGCTTGTCAAAGGGGAAGGGACTGGCTAAACTGGGGAAGGATTGGAGAGCGAATGAAGAGTCGAGAGGAAATTGAAGCGCTGAACAAACTCTGTATCCGTTGTGTGCGTTCCTGCAAGCAGACGGTCGGGATCATGATGCTCGACTGTCCACGATTTCAGGCCAGGCCCTTCAAGTCCGATGCGCATCGTTTCACGCAACTTGGTCTCTTCGATGAAAAAAAGAGCTGATCCGGCCAGGGATACTTTTTGCTTTTCAGTCGGGATTTGCGGGGGCACCTCAAAGTTTTTGTATAAAAGCATCCAGTATCGGAATGAATTTTTCCGGTTCAACCAGAAACGAATCATGCCCATAGTCCGATTCAATCAGATGGTACTCAACCGGTTTTTTCTGCCGTTTAAGCTCGTTAACCACTTCTTCGGTCTGGTTCGGGGGATAGAGCCAGTCAGATGTGAATGCAAACCAGAGTGAGGGGCAGTCGAGACGATTCAGGGCATCTTCCATAGATTCAAAGGTCCAGGCAACATCGTATAGATCGAGCGATTTCGCCAGGTAAAGAAAAGAGTTCGTGTCGAATTTGCCGACAAAACTGCCCCCGTTGTAGTCCAGGTAGCGCTCAACCTCGAACTTTCCGAACAGGTCGAACATGCCGTCGCGAACCGAAAAGCGGCGGCCGAATTTTATGTGCATTGAGGCATCGGAAAGAAACGAGGCATGCCCCACGGCCCGGGCCAGCGCCAAGCCGTCCGCAGGGGGATGTTCGGGGCGGTAATTCCCTTTTTTCCAGAGTGGATCGTTATAAATGGCCTGGCGAGCAAGATTGTTCAACGCAATCGCCATCGGTGAGGTCCGACCGGTCCCGGCAATCGGAACGATAGCGCGAACCATCTCAGGATAGTGAATCCCCCATTCCAGCGCTTGCATGGCCCCCATTGAGCCTCCGACCACGGTGAGCAGAGAGTCGATTCCCAGTCGGTCGAGCAACAGTTTCTGGGCGCGAACCATGTCACGAACCATGATGACCGGAAACTGCAACCGATAAGGGCGGTCATTACGTGGATTGATACTGGTCGGGCCGGTCGAACCTTTACAGGAACCGATGGTGTTACTGCAAAGGACGAAGTATCGATTCGTGTCGAGCACTTTGCCGGGACCGATCATGTTATCCCACCAGCCCGGCTTGCGGTCTTTTTGCGAGTGGAATCCAGCGGCGTGGGCGTCACCGGTCCAGGCATGGGTTACCAGGATGACGTTGGATCGATCGGCGTTGAGTTCTCCGTAGGTTTCGTACGCCAGCGTCAAAGGACCAAGGAGACGACCGCTTTCCAGACGAAGCTGCGTATCAAACTGAGCGTATTCTGTTTTGACGATACCGACCGAGTCGATCAAAAGATATCCCTGTGAGCTCTCTGATGAAAACTGAAAAAGACCCATTCCCTGGAAGAAGGGAAGGGGCCTTTAGGATACTTTAACGTCTGTATCTGTCTGGCTCCGTCCTCATCTGTCCATTCCCTTTTGCCAAAGGAAGGGCAGGAATTGGCACCGGACATCCGCACTGCGGACCGGCTGCCGTGGTTTCGCAGGGCCTATCCCTCCACCACTCATGATAAAGACGTTACATTTGGTACATGTAGCGAAAGACTCTACCCGATCTGTTCCTTGCTTGTCAATTCCCTGTTTTAGTGAAGGTTGACATATCGTTGCTTACTGTCAACTTCTGAGCGCTTCGCTCAGTCTGGTTCCGGTCTTGGTCCCTGTTCCAGAACATCCTGCTGTAGATTTCTGACCTGTCCATCGAGAGATTCAACAACTGCGTTCATTTCAACAGATCTTGCTGCAGTGATTTCGGCGATCTTTCGTGCTGAGGAGACTGCGCCTACGGCCTCTTTGCTGCGCAGGTTCTGGTTCTGGGTCGAGGCATCGATCTGTTCAATCATCTGTTGGATATGTTCAATGCTCTGGGCGATTTGTTGACCACCCCGGTTTTGTTCGTCGGTGCTCATTTTGACTTTGGCAGCGATCGAGGTCATCGATTTTGCTGAGTCCGCCATCTGACGGGTGCTTTCCGTCTGCATGCCCATTGAGCTGGCAACCTGTTCCAGCATGTCGGTGATGCTGCTGGCCTCTTGTGAGATTTTACGACTTTCCTCTGATTGCTTGTGGGTCTGGTCGACAATGCTCTGAACCTGCTCGGTCGACTTCAGCGCACCTTCGTGCAGACGCTCCAGAATGTTTCCTGCCGCATGGGAGTGCGCAACTTCCTGCTTGGCTCGCTCGCTTCCTGCTTCAATTGCTTCGACAGCAGTGCGGGTTCCAGACTGAAGGTTATTGATAATTTCGGTGATTTCTCCCGCCGAGGTCGTTGTTCTTTCCGCCAGATTTCGAATCTCGTCGGCGACCACGGCAAATCCGTGTCCGTGGTCACCGGCTTGTGCGGCAATGATTGCAGCATTGAGAGCCAGTAAGTTGGTCTGGTCGGCAACGTCAGCAATAACGTTGACAATATTGCCGATTGCGTCCGAACGAGCTCCCAGATTGAGAATCGCCTTGTGGGCCTGCTCAATTAATTGTTGCAGTCCGCTGATCCCTCGAATCGTATCCTGCACCGCGGCCTTGCCATCGAGAGCTTGAGCTGCTGCCTCCAGGGCATGCTGACTGGTCAGTTTGGCCCCCTCTTCAATGACCGCGGTCGCCTGTTCCAGTAGTTTGGTGGCTTGTCCGGTGTTCTGTGCTCCGCCATAGAGTTCTTTGATGCTTTGGTCAATCTGTTCGTTGGAATCGGAGAGCTGCTGGATCGATGTTGAAATTTCGTTGACAACGCCAACGAGGCTCTCCATCTGTTGGGAAATACTGAGAGTCGTTGAGCCAAACTGGTGGGTCGCAGCGGCACTTTCCTGCACAGAAGCCACCAGGTTGGAAACACTTTCGGCGATGGCTTCAGCTGCTTTGCCGATATCGGTAATCGCCTGATGGGCGTCTTCCATCGAGGAGGCCTGCTCGCGTGCGCCGCTGTTAACGTCAGTTGAGTGGGTGCGCATTTTTTCAATTGCTTGAGAGAGGCTGAGAGCCGCTGTCCGGGTGCGAAAAACAACTTCATGTAGTCGCGACATCAGACGGTTGAGACCTGAAGAGAGCTTGCCGATTTCATTCTCCGGCGAGATTTCCAGAGCGCTGGTCAGGCTTCCCTCGCCATCGGCAATTTCCTGTAGTGAGTTGACAACATACTGGAGTGGTCTGGAGATGTTGCGCGACAGAATCATGGCGGCGACAATCGCAAGGAGCAAGACCGCGAGGGCGGCAAACGTAAGATCTTTGTGGAAGGCTGCTTCCAGCATTTTGTCGCGGCTTTCATTGATGATCAACAGCAGACCGCTGTCCCCGCCAGTTTCGAAGGTAAAGGGGTGAATTGAATAAGGTGTATCGTTCAAGGTGATACTGCGGTTCCTGCCAATTATGGATGGTAGAGAAAGCTGTTTTATCTCGGGAAGTGAGCTCGCAATAACGTTTTTTCCATCATGAAAGGCCAGGTTTGTCCCGATTTGTGTCTGAAGTTGTGTTGCCAGCTGATTATTAATGTTGCGCATGACAACCAGTCGGCCGCGGCTCTCTTTCTGTTGCATAATTGGAAGTGAGACCTCGATTCCGGGCCGTGCGCGGTCCAGGTATAACCCACTGGATGGCGGCGCAGAGAGCGTGAGGGACTCTGCTTGTTCTTTGCTCAGTTGAAGCCTTTGTAGCTCTTGAGAGTTGGAACTTCTGTCCAACAGGTAGACGCTGCCGTTCGGAAAAATCACTTCCATGCGGTCCAGGTCGTATCTGGCGCTGAGCTTCTGTAGCAGCTGCTCGAGTGGTGAGGTGCTTTCCTGTTGCTGGACGAGTTCCATGGCACTGATCAGGTTCGAATTGTAGCTCATGGGCTGCAGTTGAGCGCGGAGAAGTTGCTCAAGATCGGCGAGGCTCTGAGCCGCGAAAGTTCCGTTCAGGGTGATCAGCTGTTCTTTTTTTTCTCTCTGTTTCAGATCGCCAATGCTGGTGAACAGGGTGACCAGAATGATTAAAGAGAGCAACGAAAGGCCAAGCAGGGCAAGCAGGATTTTCCAGCGCAGACTGAGAGAACGCAACATTGATGAACCTCGAAAAAATGACCGAACCCGGTCACTGAAAGGGGTTTTTCAGCTGGGCAAGTATTGGGGGCGCTCGAATTATGCCAGAAATTGAGGGAAATTGCAGAAGAAATTGACAAACCAGATTGCCTATAAATGAGGCAGCGCTGCGTAAAGAACGTGCAGCTCGGGAGGAGGGTCACTGCAGAATGTCGATTTTTTAGAGACAGTTCGGCAAAGGCACGAGATTTGAATGAGACCCCGAATCGTCTTTGACAATGATGTCAGGGCGAAAAATGAATTCGATAGACAAGGAGGTCTTTCGTTATGGAAGTTTCAGTCGTTGCTTTGCAGCGTGGTGGTGATGTGTTGTTCCTGCTCCTCGGAGCAATCATGGTGTTTGCCATGCATGCTGGTTTTGCTTTTCTGGAAGTCGGAACGGTCCGCCAGAAAAGTCAGGTCAATGCCTTTGTTAAAATCCTTTCTGACTGGTCGGTGTCAACCGTTGTTTATTTTCTGATCGGCTATCCCATTTCTTACGGAGTTCATTTCCTGGTGCCCGCATCCCAGTTGATGGGTGATAATCAGGGGTATGATCTGGTTCACTTCTTCTTTCTTCTCTGTTTCGCTGCATGTATCCCGGCCATTATCTCCGGCGGCATAGCTGAGCGGGCCAAATTCTGGCCTCAGGTTATCGCAGGTGCCGTTTTTGCCGGAATCTCCTATCCGATTTTTGAGTCGCTGATCTGGGGACAGAACAGCGCTGGCTTGCAGGTTTTTTTTGAGTCAACTTTCGGTGCGCCTTTTCATGATTTTGCCGGGAGTGTCGTGGTGCATTCCATCGGTGGTTGGCTGGCACTGCCTGCGGTGCTGATTCTTGGTCCGAGGATGGGGCGCTTTGTCCGCGGCAAAAGCCAAGCGATCCCGATCAGTAATATCCCTTTTTTGGCCCTGGGAAGCTGGATTCTGGCCGTCGGCTGGTTCGGGTTTAATGTGATGAGTGCCCAGAAACTGGAGGGTATCTCTGGTTTGGTTGCGGCGAACTCCCTGCTGGCGATGGTTGGTGGGGTCCTTTTTGCGCTGGTCGCAGGCAAGAACGATCCCGGCTTTGTTCACAATGGTGCCTTGGCCGGTCTCATTGCGATCTGTGCTGGCTCCGATCTGGTTCATCCTGTCGGCGCATTTTTTGTCGGCGGCATCGGTTCTCTGATTTTTGTCTACGGTTTTCATATCGAACAGGAAAAACTGAAGATTGATGATGTGCTCGGTGTCTGGCCTCTCCATGGTGTGATCGGAACCTGGGGTGGCATCTCCGCTGGTATCTTCGGCAGCACCGCTCTCGGTGGCCTGGGTGGGGTCAGTTTCCTCTCCCAGGTGGCGGGGAGCCTGATGGCCGTAGCCTACGCCCTGGCGACAGGGTTTCTGGTCTATTTTGTGGTCGACAAGACCTTAGGCTTCTGGATGAACGAGGATGATGAATTCGCTGGTGCCGACCTCAGCATCCACAATATCCACGCGTATCCTGAAGAGCGTGTCGGCTGATTCTGTTCAGGTAAAAAAAGAGCTTTCGATCGTTTGACGTCATCGGGGCGGGGTAGTAGTATGTAAGTAGGATAAGAAATGAAGGTTCCGGAAGGCTGTGGCAGCCTTCCGATTCGCCCTGGAAGACCCGCCCTCCTGGTCTCCAGGGTGTTTTTTGCAAGGACAGCTTGAGCTGTCAGGTTTCTCGTTTCAATAAAAAAGCAGCGACCCGATATTGTCGGGCGCTGCTTTTTTTTATTTCTTCATCAGGTGACCGGAATCAACTGTTCTTTTGCCGCTCCGTCTCCTGGCGGACCAGATCAGCAATACTGTGCTTCTGCAGAACCCCGACCATGCTGTTCTGGGCTTCTTCCCACACGCGGTGAGCAGAGCAGAGAGCGTCTCTTTGACAAAGCCCTTTCTCAACCAGACAATGGTTGAGGCCCAAGGGTCCCTCTTCAGCCTCAAGGATCTGAAGCAGGGTAATCTCTTCAGCCTTTTTGTTGAGGAGGAATCCACCGCCAACCCCACGCTGGGAGTCGACAATACCTGCTTTGATTAATGGTTGGAGAATTTTAGTCAAAAAAGCCGGAGTGACTTCCTGAGTTCGACAAATATCCTTTTTCAGGACAATCTCTCCTTTTGGATGCTTGGCCAGGTAGATTATGGTGCGAATTGCATATTCAGTTGCGCGTGTAATAACCAAAGGACCCTCCTTGAATCATACGTTACTTGTCGAGTAAGCAATACACGTGGCCACTTGAAAAGTCAACACTTTGAATGGTTCCGGTATGAGGGAGAGTGAGGGACGCTTGACAGCTTTTCAGGAGAGGGGCATCATCTGCCTTACCTCTATTTTTTCTTCGATTCAGAATGAGAACAGAGAATGCAGACAGTTCCTACGACAAAAGTGGTTGGCCGTTTTGCACCGAGTCCTACCGGGCCGCTTCACTTCGGTTCTCTGGTGGCCGCTGTTGGAAGTTATTTGTTAGCGCGACAGGCTGGTGGCCGCTGGTTGCTGCGAATGGAGGACCTTGACTTGCCGCGTGTCGTTCCCGGCGCGGCGGATGCTATGCTAAGGTTGCTGGAGCGACTCGGTTTTATCTGGGATGGCGAAGTTGTTTACCAGAGCCAACGATTCGAGCGTTACCAGCAGGTTCTTGATTGTCTGCGTAGCCGCACCCTGCTGTTCGATTGCAGTTGCTCCCGCAGGGATATCCTGGCCAGTGCGCCTCACCCCGGAGAAGAGGGGCCGATCTACCCCGGCACCTGCCGTAATGGAATGGTCGGTTCTCGTGTTCAATCTGCGGTGCGAATTAAGGTGCCAGGGTCGTCTGTCTGCTTTACCGACGGAGTTTATGGTCCCCAAAAACAGCATTTAGTGACTGCTGTTGGCGATTTTGTCCTACGCCGTTCTGATGGTTTGTTTGCCTATCAGTTGGCCGTGGTGGTGGATGACATTGATAGCAGCGTGAATCAGGTTGTTCGCGGTTCCGATCTGCTCTCTTCAACGCCGCGGCAGGTGTATCTTTATAGTTGTCTGGGTGAATCGCCGCCACACTATTATCATCTGCCGCTGGCCCTGAGTGCGGACGGCGATAAAATCAGCAAACGCCACGGCCCCTCATCTGTGATCAATGATGGAAATGGATCGGTTGAAATCTGGCGGGCGCTTGACTTTCTTGGTCAGCAGCCTCCCCGGGAGCTGCAATCGGCAGGAGGAAAAGAGCTTCTGGCGTGGGGGATGGAGCATTTCCAGTCGGACCTGATACCGACCTGCAATCAGATCGTGGCGGCGGAGTCCGTCGTATAAACTCTTCATCTTTAAAGGCAAAAATTATGTGTCCTTATAGTTATCTATCACTTCTAAATAGAAAGGATATTCAAAATTATGTTTAAACACATTGCTTTGAGTCTGTTTGCCGTTGTCTTGAGCGGTCTGCTCCTGGCCGGGTGCAGTGGAGGTGTGTACAAAGTTCCCAAGGATGAATATCGCAAGCAGGTCAAGACGCTTGGCGTTTTGCCGATTATTGTGGATGACGGGTCATCCATAAAACATTCACAGCGCGATGAAATTTTTTCGCTGCTGCGCCGCACGGCTGTTGGCAAGATAGAATCTGCCATTGAGCCCTTGAGAAAGAAAAAGGGATATTTTGATGTCCGCTATGTGGGGGAAAATCCTCAACAACTGCTGAGGACGTTGGTTATCGGCCCTTTGCCCCCGGTTGAGGGGTCAGGGTTACCGGCAGGTTACCGTTTCTCGGCGCAGGCAGCCAGTCAGATCATTGAGCAGAAAGTTGTCGATGCGCTGTTGGTGGTGATAGTTTCCGGTGTTGAGCATGAGGAGAGGCGCAGGTCGCGTAATAAATTGGAGACGTTGTTGACGGTGTACAACGATATCATGGCGACTGCGACCGTTATCGATGCACAGGGAAGGGTCCTCTGGGAGATGGCCGGTGAAGAGGCCTATCGCCTGCTGGAATTGCAATATCCTGATTTTGATGAAGCGTACTTCAATAAGACCGATGAGGTGGCAGTGAAAGAGATTACTCTGGCAGGCTTGGAACGGACTCTGACCGTTGAGCAGAAGGAGGGCCAACCACCGATAATTGCTCCGGCTTACCAGGGTCTGATCAATCAAGTGGTTGATGGTTTAAGTCCAAGCCTGTTAGCAGTGTTCGGTCAGTGACGCCTGGCCGCCAAACAACCCTTGACTGCTCAATTTTGCTGTTTTGCTCCCTTTTCCTGTTGACACGGGTGGGGAAAAGGGGGTAAAAGCAGCAACAGCGCCAGCGATAAAGGCTTTGTCCAAACAATCCGTTCATTTCACCTCGTATAATTTTCAATATTTGCGATTGCCATCGATTAAAAAATATCATCTTAAACCAGTCAAAAACACAAATCCCGGAAAAGTCCGGTAAACTTGAAGACTACGACCACGAATAGAACTACGACCACGACCTGATTAAACTTACCGATTCGATAAATACTTACACATGTCATATTTACCTGTCCCCGATCGGCAACTCATAGGTATTGAGTCTTGCCGCAATTCAACCGGCCCCGCCGTGGAGAACATTGTATGAATCTCAAAGAGCTCAAGAAGAAAAAAATCGCTGATTTGATTGAAATGGCCAAGGAAATGGGTCTGAAAGAGATCGGCGGACAACGTCGACAGGACCTGATTTTTAATATGCTGAATGCCACTGCGGCTGAGAAAAAAGCGATTTTTGGCGAAGGGGTTTTGGAGATTCTTCCAGATGGGTTCGGTTTTTTGCGGGCTCCGGATGCCAACTATCTGCCTGGTCCGGATGACATCTACATCTCGCCATCACAGATTCGCCGCTTTGCCCTGCGCACCGGTGATACGGTTGCCGGCCAGATCCGGCCACCGAAAGAGGGTGAGCGCTACTTTGCACTGTTGAAGGTATCAGAGGTCAACTTTGAAGATCCATCGAAAATGCGCGAGAAGACGTTCTTTGACAACCTGACACCACTCTATCCGGAAGAACAGTTGATTCTGGAAACCACGACCGACAACAAAGCGACCCGGGTGATGGATTTGGTTTCACCGATCGGAAAGGGGCAACGGGGGCTGATTGTTGCGCCGCCACGCACCGGAAAGACCGTGTTGCTGCAGAATATTGCCAACTCGATTTCAACCAACCACCCCGAAGCTTACCTTATCGTCCTGTTGATCGATGAGCGACCCGAGGAAGTCACCGATATGCAGCGGAATGTTAACGGCGAGGTTATCTCCTCGACCTTTGATGAACCGGCCAATCGGCATGTCCAGGTCGCCGAGATGGTCATCGAGAAAGCGCGGCGCCTGGTTGAGCATAAGCGTGACGTGGTGATCCTGCTCGATTCGATTACCCGCCTGGCTCGCGCCTATAATACCATTATTCCATCAAGTGGAAAAATCCTCTCCGGGGGGGTTGACGCTCATGCTTTGCATAAGCCGAAACGTTTCTTCGGTGCCGCAAGGAATATTGAGGAAGGTGGCAGTTTGACGATTATTGCCACCGCGTTGATTGATACCGGCAGCAAGATGGATGAGGTTATTTTCGAGGAGTTCAAGGGGACAGGCAACATGGAGCTGCACCTTGATCGTCGTCTGGCCGACAAGCGAACCTTCCCGGCGATGGATATCAATCGATCAGGGACCCGGAAAGAAGACTTGTTGATAGAAGACGTCAACCTGCAGAGAATCTGGTTGTTGCGCAAAGTGCTTTCGAGTATGAACGTCGTCGACAGCATGGAATTCATGCTCGATAAGCTGATGGAAACCAAAACCAATCAGGAATTTCTCGACTCGATGAACCGATAGTCGCGCCAGAATAGACTTTTAAAGCCGCAGCTTGCCGAGGAGGCGGATTGCGGTTTTTTTAGATCGGCTTGACTCTGTAAGCGGCCCGCCGGGTCATTAAGTCTCATGTTGGCTGCGCGAAACAGGCTGAAGGTTTCCAGAGAAACTGTTGCTCAACATCAGGTTTCTGGATGCAATTGTTGCATGGAAAGCGATCTGCGAAGAAGAGTAACCTGGCTTGGATAGCGTTTGTTCTTGGCAGTCAGGTCTACGCTGAGCAGAGCAGGCTTTTTCTTATTCTCTCTGCCTCTGGTGAAAATGCTTGCCTGAACAGGAGAAAAGTGATAGTTAAGCGGTTTGTTTGTCGCTAATCCCTATAGACCTGTACTAACGCCAGGTCACCAAGGAGAAAAAAGATGAAAGAAGGAATCCATCCCAAGTATCAGGAGGTCACGGTTCGCTGTGATTGCGGGAACAGTTTTGAGACCCGCTCGACTATGGAAAAAGAGATCCACACTGAAATTTGCTCTGACTGCCACCCATTCTATACCGGCAAGCAGAAGCTGATCGATACCGCCGGACGGATCGAACGCTTCCGCAAAAAGTACGCCCAGAAGTAATTCGGGTAAGAATGAGGCGGCCCGATGGGCCGCCTTTTTTCTTTTAAGGCACAATCATCATGCATGTGGAACTATTGATCCATACCCCTGACCCTGAACAGGTGGTTGCTGCTGCAGCCAGACTCTGCTATTCCAACGCTTCTATCGATCAGTTAATGGAGAAGAGCAAGAGCGACAGGCAGGAGTTTTTAGAGAAAATTCTCTCATTAGGGCATCACTCAGTCATGGAGCATGTCAGCTTCTCCTTTGGGATCGAAGGGATCAGCCGGGCCTGCTCTCATCAGTTGGTGCGTCACCGGATTGCTTCCTATTCGCAGCAGAGTCAGCGCTACGTCTCGCACAAAAAACGTTTTTCGGCAGTGACGCCGGAAAGTGTTGTTGTCCAGCCGGAGTTGAACAAGCGCTACCAGGGGTTGCTCGAGGAAATTCATCGGTTTTATGGTGAGATGCTTGATGCCGATATTCCGGCGGAAGATGCTCGCTTTATTTTGCCGAATGCCGCGACCACCAAAATTGTCATGACCATGAATGGTCGCGAGTTGCGACACTTTTTTGCCCTGCGCTGCTGTCGTCGTGCCCAGTGGGAGATTCAGGAGATGGCCAGGCGGATGCTGGTCCTGATCAAGCCGATTGCCCCAATCCTGTTCGCCAAGGCTGGTCCCGGTTGTGTCTCCGGTCCCTGCCCTGAGGGGAAGATGACCTGTGGTCACATTGATGTTGTACGTGAAGAATTTTCCGAGCCTGGTTGAGAGAATATAATGTTTGCGAGTCTTGAAAATGTTGTCGATCGTTTCAGAGAAGTCGAGGGATTGCTCTCTGATCCGACTGTTGTCTCCGACCAGAAACTTTACCGTGGTCTGACCAAAGAACACGCGGACCTGAGCGGCGTGGTCGCAGTTTACAATAAATATAAGCAGGTCTGTTCCGATATTGAAGGGAATCGTGAGCTGCTGCAGGACAGCGATCCTGACATGAAAGAGCTGGCCAAAGCAGAGCTTCCCGAACTGGAAGAGCAGCAGCATCAACTGGAAGATGAGTTGAAGATCCTGCTGCTGCCAAAAGATCCGAACGACGAGAAAAATATTATTCTGGAAATCCGCGCCGGAACCGGGGGGGATGAAGCGGCACTGTTTGCCGCCGATCTGTTTCGGATGTATTCCCGCTACGCTGATCGCAACCGCTGGAAGGTTGAGATGATGAGTACCTCGGAGACCGATGGCGGTGGGTTCAAGGAAGTGGTTGCCATGATCAGTGGTGATCGGGTCTACTCACGGCTCAAGTTTGAAAGCGGCACACATCGGGTCCAGCGAGTGCCGGATACCGAAACGCAGGGACGGATTCACACCTCGGCCTGTACCGTGGCGGTTCTGCCTGAAGCGGAAGATGTCGATATCGAGATCAATAACGCAGACCTGCGGATCGATCTTTATCGCGCCTCCGGATCGGGTGGCCAGCACGTCAACAAAACAGAATCGGCCGTTCGTTTGACCCACATCCCGACCGGCGTGGTGGTTGCCTGTCAGGATGAATCGTCGCAGCATAAGAATAAAGCCAAGGCGCTGAAGGTCCTTAAATCGAGGATTTATGATCAGATGCAGGCCGAACAGAATGCACTTATGGCTGCCGATCGAAAAAACCAGGTCGGCAGTGGCGACCGGAGCGAGCGGATTCGTACCTATAATTACCCGCAGGGTCGCTGTACCGATCACCGTATCGGCCTGACCCTCTACAGGCTTGATGCGATCATGCAGGGTGATGTGGATGAAGTGATTGAAGCTCTGATCACAGATCAACAGGCGGCGCAGATGAGCCAGCAGGAGTCTTAACTTTGAGCGAAACCTGGACCCTGTTGAAGCTCCTCGACTGGACCAGCGAGTATTTCTACGGCAAGGGGATCGATAATCCGAAGCTTGACGCTCAACTGTTGCTGGCGCACGTGCTGCAAATCGACCGGGTTGGGCTTTATCTCAATTTTGATCGTCCGCTCACAACTGAGGAGCTGGGCCGGATTCGGCCGCTGGTCAAACGCCGCGGGCAGCGAGAGCCGCTGCAGTATCTGATCGGGAGTACGGAGTTCTGGTCCCTTGATTTCGAGGTCAATTCAGCCGTCCTGATTCCACGCGGGGACACGGAAATTCTGGTCGAAGAGGCAATCTCTCGTGCTCCTGAGCAGGGGCAGTTGCTTGATATCGGAACAGGTAGCGGAGCCATTGTTATCAGTTTAGCGACCGAATTACCAAATTGGCAGATGACCGGACTCGATATTTCAGCAGAAGCGCTGGAGGTAGCAAGCCGCAACGCGGAAAAGTATGGCGTCGGTGTTCGGGTCAGGATGCGTCAGGGCGATTTGGCTCAGTTACCGAATGAACGCTATGATCTGATTGTTTCCAACCCCCCCTATATTGCTGAATGCGAGTGGAACGGGTTGATGCCGGAAGTTCGCTGTTTCGAGCCGCAGATTGCGTTAATGGCCGCTGCGGAGGGGCTCTATTGTTATCAACAAATAGCGAAGCAGGCGGCCACAAGACTCAAACCGGGGGGCTGGCTTCTGGTAGAAATCGGTTCTACGCAGGGCGAGGCTGTTCAAGAGCTTTTTGCCGAGGCAGGTCTCTCGGAAATTTATACTCGTAACGATTATGCCGACCAGCCACGTGTGGTTGGCGGCTGTTTACAGAAATAACTGTACTGATAGGTAGGTCACATTGGAAAAGATTGTTATAAAGGGTGGTGAACGGCTTTCGGGCGAGATCCAGGTCAGTGGTGCGAAAAACTCAGCGTTACCGCTGTTATTTGCCACGCTGCTTGCCGATGGCGTCAGCACTATCTGTAATGTCCCGCATCTGCGGGATATTAATACCGCAGTGAAATTACTTCGCGAGTTGGGTGCCGAGGTCTCTCACGAGGGGGATTGCATTCGCGTTGATGCGCGAAAGATTCAGAGTATTGAGGCATCGTACGATCTGGTAAAGACCATGCGCGCCTCGGTTCTGGTTCTGGGGCCACTGCTGGCACGTTGTGGTCATGCACGGGTCAGTCTGCCCGGCGGCTGCGCCATCGGTGCCCGGCCGATTAACCTGCACCTGAAGGGCTTTGAAGCCCTTGGAGCCAAAATCCAGCTTGATCACGGCTATGTCGAGGCGACCGCAGACCGATTACAAGGGGCCAAGGTATACTTCGATATGCCGACCGTTGGTGGCACTGAAAATCTGCTGATGGCGGCTGCTTTAGCTGAAGGGGAGACGGTCCTTGAGAATGCAGCCCGTGAACCTGAGATTGTACAACTGGCTGACGCTCTCAACAGCATGGGAGCAAAGATTGAAGGGGCCGGGACGGCGATTATCCATATTCAGGGGGTACAAAGTCTGAAGCCGTTATCCTGCGCGGTTATCCCGGACCGGATTGAAGCCGGGACTTTTATGATAGCCGCTGCCATCACCGCTGGAAATGTCCTGGTGCGGGGAGCTATCGAGGAACATCAGGAGGCATTGATCAGCAAGATGATCGAGGCCGGAGTGTCAATTCAGAAGGAAGACGATGGCTTGCGAGTCATCGGGCCGGAGAGGTTATCCCCGGTCGATATCCGTACCAGCGTTTTCCCGGGGTTTCCCACCGACATGCAGGCGCAGTTTATGGCGCTGATGACCAGAGCGGACGGAACCAGCAAGATTTCCGAGACTGTTTTCGAGAACCGTTTCATGCATGTTTGTGAACTGCAGCGGATGGGTGCCGACATTCAGATCGATGGACACAGTGCGATTATTCGTGGAATCCGGGAGATGACCGGGGCTCCGGTGATGGCGACCGATCTGCGCGCCAGCGCATCGCTGATTCTGGCTGGCCTGGCGTCAGGCAATACCACCGAAGTGGCGCGGATCTACCATCTTGACCGTGGATACGAGAAAATAGAAAAGAAACTTGCTGCCTTAGGCGCCCGCATCTGGCGCGAACAGGAGTGATCGATGAGAGATTGGATTACCTTCGCCCTGCCCAAGGGGCGGATTATGCAGGATTCGATGGAGCTTTTTGCCAAAATCGGGATCACCTGCCCGGAGATGGAAGAGAAAAGCCGTAAACTGGTATTTGAAAATCCTGAATTGAAGCTGCGGTTCATGGCTGTGCGGGCGACCGATGTGCCGACCTACGTGGAGTACGGTTGCGCTGATCTTGGTGTGGTCGGCAAAGATACCCTGCTGGAGCAAGGGAAAGATCTTTACGAACCGATTGACCTCAAGTTCGGTTACTGCCGCCTGATGGTGGCCGAGCCGAAGTCATTGAAAAAGGATGGCGACTCCCAGAACTGGTCAAATATCCGGGTCGCCACCAAATATCCAAACCTGACCGAGCGATATTTTGCTGCCAAGGGGATCCAGGTGGAGTTGATCAAACTCTACGGTTCCATCGAATTGGCTCCGCTGGTCGGTCTGTCGGAGCGGATCGTCGATTTGGTCTCCACCGGCGCGACCTTGCGCGAAAACGGCATGGTTGAGGTGGAGACCATCGCTGAGATCACCAGTCGGTTGATTGTCAATCGAGCCAGCCTTAAAACCAAGCACCAGCGGATCAGTAAGATTATTGAAGGGTTGGAAAAGGTGGTTGGCGATGAGGTCACGATTTCACAATAGACAGGTTAAGGAACAAGGGCGTGAGGAAAATGGAAGTTGTCAATCCTTCAACCTTTCTCCTTTCTCCTTCCATCTGACGAGGTACGAGTCACTATGCGTATTCTAAGATTTTCCGATGCTGGATTTGAGGCAGAGTTCAGCCGCATTGAACAGAGGGCGGAAGCTGTTCCTGCCGAAATCGAAGAGACAGTCAAAGCGATCATCGCGGATGTTCGTCAGCGTGGCGACGCGGCACTCTTTGATTATACGGCCAGATTTGACCGGCTGGAGCTGACCGCGGCTACCCTTGAGGTCACAGAGGCAGAGATCGATGCCGCCATGTCCGAGGTCAAGGCTGAGTCGATGCTGGCGTTGCAGCTTGCGGCTGAGCGGATCGCGGATTACCACGCCAGGCAGAAACAGGAAACCTGGCTTTCTACCGATGAGGACGATGTGATCGTTGGGCAGATGGTGCGACCGCTGGATCGGGTCGGCATCTATGTGCCGGGCGGCAAGGCAACCTACCCCTCCTCGGTACTGATGAACGCAGTGCCAGCCAGGGTTGCCGGGGTTAAAGAAGTTATTATGGTGGTGCCGATGCCTGGTGGAGAAGTTAATCCGCACGTGCTGGCTGCCGCGCGGATTGCAGGTGTGGATCGGATTTTTAAAATTGGCGGTGCACAGGCTGTCGCCGCCTTGGCTTACGGCACCGAGAGCATACCACGGGTCGACAAGATCACCGGACCGGGCAACATCTATGTCGCCACCGCCAAGCAGCTGGTCTTTGGCCAGGTCGACATCGATATGATTGCCGGTCCGAGCGAAATTCTGGTGATCAATGATGGTAGCGGCAATGCAGCGCACATCGCCGCCGATCTGCTTTCTCAGGCCGAGCACGACGAGCTGGCTTCGGCGGTGCTGGCGACCAGTAGTGAACAGATGGCGATCGCGGTGCAGGCGGAAGTGGAGAAACAGCTGGGAGAGCTGAGCCGGGAAACGATTGCCCGTAAGTCGATCAATGATTTCGGTGCGATTATTCTGGCACAGGACCTCGACGAAGCGATCGCTTTCAGTAACCGGATTGCTCCCGAGCACCTGGAACTGGCAGTCGATAACCCCTTTGCCATTCTGCCAAAGATTCGTCATGCTGGTGCCATTTTTATGGGACACCATACTCCGGAAGCCGCAGGGGACTACATCGCCGGGCCAAATCATACCCTGCCAACAGGTGGAACGGCACGTTTCTTCTCCCCTCTGTCTCTCGATGATTTCGTCAAGAAGTCGAGTATCGTCTCCTTCTCCGAAAGCGGATTGCAGCGGCTGGGACAGGACATTATCCATATTGCCGAGCTGGAAGGGCTGGAAGCCCATGGCAAGTCGGTCTCGATTCGACTGAAAAAATAGTCTTCAGCACCCAGACGAAAAAGGGGAGTTCATATGTCACGTATCGCGACCATAAAGCGTGAAACGAAAGAAACCACGATCAGTATTGAGTTGAAGCTGGATGGTTCAGGGCAGCATCATCTTGAGACTCCGGTCCCGTTTTTCAATCACATGCTCTCTGCCGTGGCACGTCATGGATTTTTTGACCTGACGGTCAAGGCGACCGGCGACGTCGAGATCGACGATCACCACACTGTTGAGGATCTGGGTATTGTGCTTGGAGAGGCGTTCAAGAAAGCTCTTGGCGATAAAGCTGGGGTGCGCCGCTTCGGTCGGGAGACCATGCCGATGCATGAAGCGTTGGCATCGGTGGTCATCGATTTTTCCGGTCGCCCCTTCCTGGTTTTTAATGTCGATCTGCCCAAAGCAAAGGTCGGGACTTTCGACACGGAACTGGTGGAGGAGTTTTTTGTCGCTTTTTGCAACCACTCCGGGGCCAATATCCATGTCAATCTGGCTTACGGTGATAATCTGCATCACATTATCGAAGGGATATTCAAGGCTTTTGGTCGTGCACTTGATCAAGCGACCAGTATCGATCCGCGTATCCACGGGGTGATGTCGACCAAGGGAACGTTGGAATAACAGCGAGGTTTAACGTTTCAGAATTCAGGAAGATCATGATTAACATAATCGATTATGAGATGGGAAATCTGCGCAGCGTCGAAAAGGCCTTTGAAAGTATGGGCTATGAAGCGCGAGTCAGTGCTGATCCGAATGATATTAGGACTGCCGACAAGGTTGTCCTGCCGGGAGTTGGCGCTTTTCGCGATTGTATCGACAACTTGCGCGATGGTGGTTTTGTTGAGCCTTTGCTGGAGCACGTGGAGGCAGGTAAGCCGTTGCTGGGAATCTGCGTCGGCATGCAGATGCTGTTTGATGAAAGTGAAGAGTTCGGTCGTCATCAAGGACTGGGGCTGATTCCGGGGAAGGTTGTTCGGTTTCCCTCAGGAATGACGGAAGGGGATGAGCGACTCAAGGTGCCACACATGGGTTGGAATAATATCAGCATGAAAAAGGGCTCACCGCTTTTTATCGGGATGACAGATGGCAGTTTCGTCTACTTTGTGCACTCCTACTACTGTGCTGCTGAGAATCAAGAGGATATTGCTGCCACCTGTCGTTACGGTGATGTCGAATTCAGCGCATCAATCTGGCGCGACAATATTATGGCTACCCAGTTTCATCCGGAGAAGAGCCAGGATATCGGTCTGAATATTTTTAAGAATTTTGGAGAGCTATAAATGATCATCCTCCCCGCAATCGATCTCAAAGATGGCCGCTGCGTCCGTCTGGAGCAGGGCCTGATGGATAAGGACACTGTTTATAACGATGATCCTGGCGCACAGGCGCGCATCTGGCAGGAACAGGGAGGCGAACTGTTACACATCGTCGACCTGGACGGGGCCTTTGCCGGAGTTCCGAAAAACAAGCAGGCGATCAGGTCGATTATTGATGCAATCGATATCCCCTCTGAGTTAGGTGGGGGGATTCGTGATATGGAAACGATCGAAGCCTATCTCGATTTGGGCATTGACCGGGTGATTCTCGGCACCGTTGCTAAGGAGAATCCCGGGTTGGTCAAAGACGCATGCCAGAGATTTCCCGGACGGATAGTGGTTGGCATTGATGCCAGAGATGGTCTGGTGGCGGTCCGCGGTTGGGCTGATGTGACTGAAAAACTGGCGACCGAAATGGCCAAAGAGATGGAAGGCTTCGGCGTCGAGGCGATCATTTATACCGATATCGCCCGTGATGGCATGATGCAGGGTCCGAATATCGCGGCGACCAAAGCACTGGCCGAATCGATCAATATTCCGGTCATTGCCTCCGGTGGGCTTTCAAGTTTGGATGATATCCGGCGCTTGATCGAAATCGAATCTTCCGGAGTCACCGGAGTGATTACCGGGAAGGCGATCTATTCCGGCGCGATTGATCTGCGTGAAGCGGTTGCTTTAACTAAAAGGAAATAAATTCAGAGATCAGCAGCCGGGCTCAATGCCTTGCGTCTGGTTCCTGAAATTTCCAACAGGATTTTCTATGCTGACGAAAAGAATAATTCCTTGCCTTGACGTCAAGGATGGACGAGTCGTCAAGGGTGTCAACTTTGTTGGTCTGCGCGATGCTGGCGACCCGGTCGAAGCGGCGGAAGCCTATTGTGACCAGGGCGCCGACGAGCTGACCTTTCTCGATATCACTGCTTCAAGCGACAAGCGAGGGATTATCCTTGATGTGGTCCGACAGACAGCAGAGCGGGTTTTTATGCCGTTGACTGTTGGTGGCGGGGTTCGTGAGGTCGCTGATATCCGCAACCTGCTTAATGCCGGGGCGGATAAGGTCTCAATCAACACTGCTGCGGTTCATCGTCCTGAATTCGTTCGTGAAGCGGCGCAACGTTTTGGCAGTCAATGCATTGTGGTCGCGATCGACGCACGACGGGTGCCGGACTCAGATCCGCAAGCCTGGGAGGTTTATACCCACGGTGGCCGCAATCCCACCGGAATCGACGCAGTCGAGTGGGCGAAACAGATGGAGGAGTTCGGTTGCGGTGAAATTCTACTGACCTCAATGGATTGTGATGGAACCAAGGATGGCTATGATATTGCCCTGACCCGTTCGATCAGCGATGCATTGGAGATCCCTGTTATCGCTTCCGGTGGAGTTGGTAACCTTGAACATATCCGCGAGGGTCTGGTTGAAGGGGGAGCGAGCGCCGCCCTGGCTGCCTCGATTTTTCATTTCAAGGAATACACGATCGCCGAATGCAAGGAATATCTCCGCCAGCATGGCGTGCCGGCGCGTATTTAAGGAGTAATCCGAATGTCAGACACCAACAGTCTCCCCGCAGACGATATCCTTGAAGCCGTTTACGAGATCATCCAGCAGCGCAAACAGTCCGGCGATGGCGAGAAATCGTATGTCAAATCCCTGTTCGAGAAGGGGCTCGACAAGATTCTCGGCAAGATCGGCGAAGAAGCTACGGAGACGGCCGTTGCCGGCAAGGGAGGGAATGCCGACGAGGTCGTCTCAGAAGTCGCTGATCTGTTCTTTCATGTGCTGGTCCTGCTCGGTTATTACGATCTGCCGCCCGAACGGGTCTATGCCGAACTGCGCCGCCGGTTCGGAATGTCCGGCCTGGAGGAAAAAGCTTCACGCAATAGATAGAAAACATGAACGATCGTCCGTGGCGGTTTTGACCCTAAGTGGACAGCAGTGAGTCGCATCAAAAACGCGTTGAATGAACTGAGCTGAGAGGAGCCTGTCGCGCAGTGAGACGCATCTGGGCTTTTGGCATATTCTCGATTGTACTGACGATATTATTTGTCGGTCAGCATATCATCGAGCAGCAGCAAGTGGCGCTGGAGAAGGCACGTACCGATGTCGATGAATTGGTCCAGTTCGTGACCGTCGATCTGGCACGGAATTTCTTCGGGCTCAGCCAGGTTTTTCTCGGAGTTCACAACAGCCTCGATATCCTCGACAAGCCCTTCCCGCGGTTTGCTCCTAATGTCAGGGGTTACCTCGAAAAAATCAAAAACACCAATCCCTTCGTGACCGCCCTGCTGGTTATTGATGAGAACGGCGAGATCACTCATTGGAGCGGTGAAGGTAAAATTCCTCAAGTTAAGGACCGGGAGTATTTCACGGTTCATCTCGACAAATCCGCTACGGGTCTTTACGTCAGTCCGCCGTTTCTGTCACGCAAATACGAAGAGCAATGGGTGTTCGGCGTCAGCCAAGCCTATCGGTCTGAAGGGGCTCGACTGGAACACGTCATCGTGGCGATCGTTGACTTGGAGTATTTCCGGATCAATTATGCGCACCTGAAGTTGGCGCCGGAGGAAGCGATTACCCTGACTTCGCCGGCGGGCGATATTTATATGCGCATGCCGGGAAATGAAGCTCTGATGGGAAAAAAAATCCCGCAGATAGCGGAAAGGCTCAGCCACCTCGGCAAGAGCGGGTTCATGCATGTGCGCTCGCATATCGACGGCACTGTTCGCGGGATCAGCTTCAGGCAGGTGGGAGACTATCCGCTCATGGCTGCGGCCTCTTACAATGAACAGATGGCCCTCGGCGACTGGAGGCAGGAGGCCATGCTGGTGGCCATGTTCGGTTTCGCCATCGCGACTGTATTCTGCATATTGACACTGCTTTCGGTGCGCGCTCAGCGGGAACAACTTCGTATCCAAGAGGTTTTGCAACAGCAGGCGATCACTGATCCTTTGACGCAGTTGGCAAACCGACGCCATGCGGTTGAATGCGCGAACCAGGAAATCAGAAAGGCTCAACGCCTGGAGACGCCACTCTCGTTCGTGCTCATCGATCTGGACCATTTCAAGAAGGTGAATGATTCATTTGGGCATGAGACGGGTGATCTGATTCTGAAGCGCGTTGCTTCCATACTGAGTCGCTTCTCCCGTCAGACCGACATGGTCAGCCGATTCGGCGGAGAAGAGTTTCTTATGATCCTGCCGGGGACAGAGGTCGCTGGTGCAGAGGTCATTTCGCAGAAGATCAGGCGTACGCTGGACGAATTTGATTCCGAATCGGGACTGCCGAATGTGACGGCGAGCTTCGGGGTCACCCAATGGAGAACGAGTGAGCCGGAATTCAGGGACACTCTTCGGCGGGCCGACAAGGCCCTCTATGAGGCCAAAGATAATGGGAGAAACCGGGTTGCAATTGCCTAGGCGCCAGTCCTTTGCTTTTTTGTCCTCGAAACTGCCGGAAATAAATGGTCTGCTGCCTGGTTTTGAGGCTGTGACTCAGGCAAAAGGAGAGTAGCCAGGTGTTGCTCTTTTTTTGTTGTGCGAATTTCAAAGTTTGCTTGCATGGGGTTGAAAATACCAGTATGCTGGCAAATTATTTTTAATATGGGTAGGGTGTCATTCGTGCCTGAATTTCCTGAAAAGAGACAAAGTATGAGCCTGAAAGAGCAGCTTAATGCAGACATGAAAGAAGCGATGAAAGCAAGACAGGCTGAACGTTTGGGGACGATTCGTCAGTTGCGGAGTGCAATTAAAAATAAGGAGATCGAGCTCGGGCAGGAACTGGACGATCAGGCGGTAATGAGCGTGATCTCAACCCAGGTGAAACAACGCCGCGAAGCGGCACAGATGTATAGAGACAATGAACGACCAGAGCTGGCAGACAAGGAAGAGGCAGAACTTGCTGTGTTGCAAGGGTACTTGCCCGCCCAACTGGAAGAAGCGGAGCTGAGAGCAATTGTTGTTGCCGTGATCTCCGAGGTTGGCGCTTCGTCAGCAAAAGATATGGGCAAGGTTATGCCGGTGGTCATGTCGAAAACCAAAGGGGCAGCAGACGGAAGGCTGGTCAATCAACTGGTGCGGGAGCTGCTGGCGGGTTAAAGCAGCTGCCACGGAGTGGCTTTGAATCTGGTCGATATCGTTATTCTTGTGATTTTGAGCATCTTCCTGCTGAAGGGGGTGTTTCGCGGTCTGCTAAAAGAGGTCTGTTCTCTGCTTGGACTGGTCTGTGGTGGCTTGCTGGCATTTTACCTGTACCTGCCCCTGGCGCAGTGGATCATGGGGATGTTTAATTGGCCGTCTCAGCTTTGTGTCACCTTGGCCTTCCTGATGATTTTTGTCAGTACGCTGGTGGTTTTCGGTGCTATCGGCTATGTCCTCAACCGTTTTCTGAAGCTGGCTTTGCTGGAAGGGCTGAACCGGCTGACGGGTGCAATCTTTGGCTTTTTACAAGGTGTGCTACTGCTGGCTTTGATTTTGTTTGCGTTAACGTCGGCTTCGGTCCCGGGGAGTGTGCGTAAAGAATTAAGAGTGTCTGAGTTGTCACCCCCCTTTACGGAGCTGGGGGAGGTCATTTTTTCCATCAGCCGTGATCTGGCGTTACGCTGATGATTTGCAGCCAAAGCACCCTCGAACTTCTGGAGTTTCCTCAACTGAGGCAACAATTGGCCGGTCGGACTGTCTCCCGTCCCGGCTATCAGTTGGCTGAACAGCTGATGCCTCTCAGTGATCGTGAGCAGATCGATACTGCGCTGACTGAAGTGGACGAAGCAGTTCTGCTCCTGGAGACCCAGAGCGCGCCGCCCTTGGGTGATAATCGTGATCTGCTACCGATCCTTGACCAGGTGCAGGCAGAAGGCAGTTTTCTAAACGGGGAACAGTTGCTGGAGATTGCCGCGTCTATCAGCGTGGCTCGCAACTGTCATGATTGGTTTGCACAAAAAAACGGCGTTGAACGGCTATCGAATCTGGCGGCCAGTCTGGAAAAGCTTCCTGCTCTGGACCGGCGCTTACGTGACTCGATCGGCAACAGAGGGGAGCTACTCGACAGTGCCTCCTTTGAACTGGTGGATCTTCGGCGTGAGTTGCGGAAGTCCCGCAGTCGGGTCAAGCAGCAACTGGAACAGATGCTGAGCAATGAGCGCCTGGCCGCCTGTTTTCAGGAACGGCTGGTGACAGTTCGTAATGGCCGCTATGTTGTTCCGCTCAAGGCTGATCACCGTGGTCAGATAAAAGGGTTTGTTCAGGATGAGTCATCCAGTGGACAGACCCTCTATCTGGAACCGACTACGGCCCTTGAGGGCAATAACCAGATTCTTAAATTGCTGCGAGAGGAACAGCGCGAAGAAAGGCGCATCTTACTGCAGCTGGCTGCTCTGGTCCGTCAGGACTCACCAGCGCTGACTGCTAACCAGAAGAGGCTGTCCCTACTGGACTTACGCTTGGCGGCGGGGCGATTTTCCCGCAGTTATCTGGGGTGTCGGCCACAGCTGGTGGCAGATCCCCAGGTGGAACTACTGCAAGCCAGGCACCCACTGCTGATGAGCGATGGCGAGGGCCGGTTTGATCCTGAGCGCGCCGTCCCTATCGACATTCTGATCGGAAAGGGATGTCAGGCTCTGGTGATAAGTGGGCCGAATACCGGTGGAAAGTCAGTCGCTCTCAAAACCCTGGGGCTGCATTTGCTGATGGTGCGTTCCGGTCTGCATATTCCCTGTCGGCCAGAGAGTAAGCTGCACCTGTTTGAGCGGTTATTTGCCGACATCGGAGATGAGCAGAGTATCTCTGAAAGCTTATCGACCTTCTCCGGGCATCTGGTTCGGGTGCGGGATATTTTAAAGCAAGCAGAATCCGGGTCACTGGTTCTGCTTGATGAGGCCGGCACCGGTACAGATCCTGCTGAAGGTGCGGCATTGGCATTGGCGGTTCTGGATCGACTGAGAAAACAGGGAGCCAAGGTCCTGCTGACCACCCATTTAGGACAGATCAAGGCGTACGCGCAGAGCCAGGACGGGGTCGAAAGTGCGGCAGTCGATTTTGATCCAGAAACCCTGGCACCTCGCTTTCGTCTGCATTATGGCATTCCTGGAGCGAGCAGTGCGATAAACACTGCGCGTCGTCTCGGCATGCCCGCT
>DATFMC010000038.1:0-16026 GCA_035267105.1 Geopsychrobacteraceae bacterium | reverse complement strand
AAAAAGCGCTTCGGCGGACGGGTCAATAAGCTTTCTGTTGATGCCGGATTCGGTTGCCCGAACCGGGAGGGTGGTCGAGATGCGCACGGCTGTCTCTTCTGCGATCCCGGCGGTTCCGGTTCGAAGAGAATCGCTCGTGGTGAGACGATCGCCATCCAGCTTGAAAAATCGAAACAGATGATGCGACGCAAGTATCGGGCTCATCGCTTCATCGCCTATTTTCAACCTTTTTCCAATACCTATGCCCCGGTGGAACATCTGCGTCATTGTTACGATCAGGCGTTGACTGTGGAGGATATCATCGGCCTGGCAGTCGGTACTCGTCCGGATTGTCTCTCTTCTGAGATCCTTGATCTTCTCGAGGAGTACCACCGAAAAACTTATTTCTGGTTAGAGCTGGGACTGCAAAGCATCCACGACAAGACTCTGACTTATCTGCAGCGTGGCCACGATTATGCCTGTTTTCTGGAAAACTATCAGCAGGCCAAAGATCGCGGACTGCAGGTCTGCGTCCACCTGATCCTTGGCCTGCCGGGAGAGTCACACGCTGATATCATGGCGACGGCTGATGAAATGGCACGGCTCAAAGTCGATGGCGTCAAGCTGCACCTGTTGCATGTCCTGGATGGAACACCGCTGGGGGATCTTTACAAACAGGGGCAGGTGCCGATATTGGAGATGCCGGAATATGTGGAGTTGGCAGTCGATTTTATCGAACGGCTGCCACCGGATACCCTGATTCAAAGGCTGACAGGAGATGGTCCGCGTAATGTTCTGCTGGCACCGCTCTGGTCGATAAATAAATGGGAAGTGCTCAATGCGATCGATGATGAGCTGGAGCGCCGAGGGTCATTCCAGGGGGATAAATACCGAGGGGACTGATTTAGAGTCTATCTGCGTACAAAGCAACAGGTAAGTCGCCTTCGAGAATTGCTTGTCAGTGAGGAAGGTCAGGATATGGTTGAGGTGCTGGCGATCTGTTCGTGCTGCGATTGAGGCTCGGAAGCCCCACTCCAGGAGATCAGTAGCAGTGACGCCCAAACCAATCCTATAATGAGAATAATAGCTTTAAACATGGGGCGTAAAGTAGCAGAGAGTTTCCTCTGAATCAACCGGGAAGTTTAGAATGCTCCAATTTTTTATGAGCCTTGTCGACCCTCCATTATCCATGGTATTCATGCTCTCCGCCAAACAGTGAACTTCATAGGATCATATTCTGCGAAAATGTTTGATATTAATAGTTTAAACCCTCAACAGCGCGAAGCTGTCCAGCATACTGACGGACCATTGCTGCTGCTGGCCGGGGCCGGTTCCGGAAAAACCCGGGTCATCACCTGTCGGATCGCTTACCTGTTACAGCAGGGTGTTGCTGCCAGGCAGATTCTGGCGATGACTTTCACCAACAAGGCCGCCAGGGAGATGAAGGAGCGGGTGGAGCAGATGGTGGGAGCCCATGCTGCCAAAGGGATGACCATCTCGACCTTTCATTCGCTCTGTGTGCGGATTCTCAAAGCCCATATTGAACGACTTGGTTTCAAAAAGAACTTCTCCATATATGCTGCTTCCGATCAGCAGCAATTGGTGCGGCGATTGCTCAAGGAGGAGCACTCCGATTCCACCAGTAAAGATGCAGATCAGGTGCTCTGGCAGATTTCCGATGCCAAGAACCGTTTGATCGGCCCCGCCGATTTTCGTTCAACAGGTCTTAATCCCGTCAGTCACTGGACCGCCAGGGTTTATCCTCGTTACCAGAAGGAACTTAAAGCCTACAATGCGGTCGATTTTGATGACCTGTTGATGCTGGTGGTGCGACTGCTCGAGGACCATTCTGATCTCAAGGACCATTATCAGCAGCAGTTCCGTTATCAGATGGTCGACGAATATCAGGACACCAATCCTGTTCAGTACCGGCTGCTCAAGCTGCTGGCATCGGGGCACAACAATCTATGCGTGGTTGGGGATGATGATCAGTCGATCTATGGTTTTCGTGGCGCGGATATCAATATTATTCTCAATTTCGAAAAAGATTACGCTGGAACCAGAGTCATCAAGCTGGAACAGAATTACCGTTCCACCGGCAATATCCTGGCCGCTGCCAACGCAGTGATCAAGCACAATCCAAAGCGTAAAGAGAAGGCTCTCTGGACTGCCGACGGCTCTGGCCCGGCCATCGACTACCTGCTCTGTGACGACGATCAGGATGAGGCTTGCCAGGTGATGGAGCGAATTCATGCCGTGCGCTACGACAGGAATCTGGCCTACCGTGATTTCGCCATTCTCTATCGTACTAACAGCCAGTCACGCGCTTTTGAAGAGCAGCTCCGGTTTGAAAACATTCCCTACGTCCTGATCGGCGGGCAGCAGTTCTTCGACCGCAAGGAAGTCAAGGATGTTATCGCCTATCTCAAGGTCCTGGTTAATCCCTTTGATGAGGTCAATCTCCTGCGGATTCTCAACTATCCACGGCGAGGAATCGGGACGACCAGTGCCGATAAGTTGATTCGCTATTCTGCTGAGCGTGATGAGTCTCTCTGGCAGGTGTTGAAGCAGCCTGAACTGGTGCCGGAGCTGAACCCGAAAACGGTTGAGGCGATCAGTCGCTTTGTGCAGTTGATGGAACGTTACCGAAACCAATTTCGTAAACCGCTGCAGATGCCGGAGACCCTGCGGGAACTCCTCAAGGAGCTGAAGCTTGACGATGAGATCTATCGGCAGGAGGGTGACCTGGGGCGAGCGAGACGTCGGTTGGAGAACATGGAAGAGGTGACCAATGCGCTGGCCAGCTATCTAGACAGAGATAGTGAGCCAAGTCTGCCTGGATTTCTCGATAAGGTTTCTCTGCTGGACGATGTCAAGCCGGAAGGGAACGACAAGGAAAAGAAGCTGGCTGAAGACGCCGTCATCCTGATGAGCCTTCATTCAAGCAAGGGACTGGAGTTCCCGGTCGTGTTTCTGGTCGGTATGGAGGAGGGGTTTCTGCCGCATAATAAATCGATTAACGAAACTTTCGATATCGATGAAGAACGGCGACTCTGCTACGTTGGTATCACCCGTGCCCAGCAACAGCTGAACCTGCTCGGTGCCAGCCGAAGGCGTAAATTCGGAAAACTGGAACAACGTGACCCCAGCCGTTTTCTGGTAGAGATTCCTGAGAATGTTTTGAATCGAGTTGGCAGGGATGATCTCTCTTCGACAACAGAGGAAGAGAAAGAAGAGAAGGCGAGCCATTTCTTTGCCGGAATAAATGAACTGTTTGGTGATTAATCCTATTTTTAGTGCGTTCTGCTTAGACAGATTAGAGGAAAATTATGTCGATGAAAATTAATTTCCCCGGAGGGGTCAAGGTTGCTGCTGAACTTGATGGATTTGAGGTGTTATCCGACCAACCGGAACGTAACGGCGGCGAAAGCAGTGCTCCATCACCCTACGATCTGTTTCTGGCGTCATTGGGCACCTGCGCCGGTTTTTTTGCCCTGCGGTTTTGTCAGCAGCGTGAATTGTCTACCGAAGGGTTGGGCTTGACGCTTGACCTGGAGCGTAACACTGAAACCAAGCGACTCGACAAAATCATCATGGATATCCAGCTGCCGGATGGTTTTCCCGAAAAATACAAGAAGGCGATTATCCGTGCGACAGAAGAATGCGCGGTGAAAAAGGTGATTCTGGATCCACCTGAATTTGAAGTGACTGCGGGGTAAAGGCGATTTCATATCAATGCAAGGGACGCGGAGGCCATGATCATTTCTCAGCGGTCTCCGCGTGTCTTGCGGTAATTTTAAGTTAAAGAGTGCACGGCAGCATCAATTAAATACCTCGCAATGCTGCGCTGCGGTGGCAAGGTCGGTAATCGGTCTTTGTGATACCAGTCTGCTTCAGCCAGTTCCTGGTCTACCAGAACGATCTCTCCGCTTAGATAATCAGCGGTGAACCCAGTCATTAACTGGCTGGGAAACGGCCAGCACTGGCTGCCGACATAACGGATATTTTCAACCTCAAGGCCTACTTCCTCACGCACTTCCCGGATCACCGTTTCTTCCAGATTTTCTCCAAAATCAACGAATCCTGCGACCAGTCCATAACGTTTTTCAAGCCACTCCGGTTTGCGGACCAGAAGGAATTCATCTCCTCTGCGGATCAGGACGATAATACAGGGATGGATGCGGGGAAAGTGCACGGCACTGCAGCCGGGACATTTCTTGCCCCAATTTCCCGGCAATCGTTTCATCAGGACACCACAGTTGCCACAATGCTTGCTGACTTTTTCCCAGTGAAGAACCATCCTGCCAAGCCCACCCAGACTTAACAGCTCAAGTGGTAGCTGTGGCTCACGAGCCAGCAACGATTCAGCATCCAGGGGTTCCGGTCGCTGCACGTCACCTGATACGGGCAAGAGACGGCAAGGTTGTTCCTGCCACTCTCCTAGGTATACGGGGGTAAAGTTATCAGCAGGGGGCAGAGGCGGTTGTTCTCCGAAGGGAAGCATAGTCTGCCCTGCCTCTTTTTTGACCATGAGCTTTCCAGCCTGCAGTATCAGCCAGAATCCGGGACCACCAGGGTCATGGTCTGGCGCACTGAACGTTAGAGATTTCTCAAGACTGGCCTGGTTGAACGGCAGGTCGATAGGGGAGTCGTAGCTTTCAGGTAAAAATGACATCGGTTAATACTCACATAGCAATTTGTAGTGCAGTAGCGCCACTCTGGTTTTGGCGTCAAGGATCTGCCCATTTTTCACCAGTGTAATGGCTTCATCCAGAGTCATGACCTTCAACTCGATAAACTCATCTGGTTCCAGGGCTTGCATTGCTGGTTTCAGATCATGGGCCACATAGAGATAAATCCGCTCGTTGCAAAAGCCGACAGAGCTATAGATATCTCCCAATGTTTCCAGTGTTCCGGGCTGATAGCCAATCTCTTCCTGCAGTTCGCGAGCGACGCAAGTTGCGCCATCTTCACCTGCCTCCAGTCGTCCAGCGGGTATTTCCAGAATGTAATCTTTGATCGCCGGACGGAACTGGCGAATCAGGATCACGCGACCATCGGGCAGAACCGGCAGGGCCGCAGCGCCACCGGAATGTTGCACGATCTCAAAACGGGCTTCCCGACCATCCGGCATCTGGTGGGTTTCACGGGCCAGATCAAGAATACGACCTTTGTAGAGAGTTTCTTCACTCATTTTGCTGTCAGACATAGTACGGGCTCTCTTCGTCATGGTCAGAAAAAGCATTTTCTGATCGGTTGTAAGTTAGTCAGACGTTGTTTTTCTCGTATTAGTTGCTGCACTTTACGCTTCTTTTATTTGAGATGCCAGCGACAGATTTTCCAATTGTATGTAATGGATCAATGGTGGGAAAGATCTCCGGGGAAACGACGACTGGTCCTGACTGGAAAACAACAGCGGAGATGACAAAATGAATTTAAAAAAGATTTCCAGCGGAGGTATATTAAGAGCTATGCTGGCTTTGCTCTCTTTTTCCGGGAGCACATTTTGTCAGCGCATAACAAGCCAGAAAAGCAGCAACAGAATTGCGATTCCGATAGTAATTATCATCGGTTTTTTTGCTGCTGCTGGCTCTGATGGTATCTCCAGTCGCCCGACGGTGGGGAAACGTTCGATCACCTTGCGCACGTGGGGTGCGCGTTTCAGGTCTTCGGTTAAATCCTGCCCGGCCTGATGCTGATCCAGATGGTTGCCATCCTGCCACATCGGGCTTTCGCTGACATCGTAGATGACTTCGTTGACTGCGACATAGGCTGGTTGATTGTTTCGTCCATCATATTTGGCAAGTTCTGCTACGGTCATCATATCCCTCCCTGGCCTTGATTTCTTTGCACATAATATCTTTTCAGGCAAAAATTCACCCCGAACGATAATCGTCATCAATTCTCAGCTAACATTATACCTTATTGAGGGCTCACAGATTTCAAATAGACCCATGTCAGATAGTCATGTTCTGGTCGTTCCGTAAGCCTGGACAACGTTACCGTTCGGTTTTCGTATGGACAAAAGGTGAACTTTTTCAGGCAATGTGATAAACAGAGCGGATAGCTTGTTTTCCATAAGAGGAAGGGATATTTCGATATGATGAGCGAGATACAGAAAATAGGATTTATTGGCGGCGGCAATATGGCCGAAGCCTTGATCAAAGGGTTGCTGCAAGGAGCCTACCCGGTGGAGAGAATCCTTGTCTCTGAACCGAGCGACCCTCGTCGGGAACATCTGGCCGAAGCTTACGGCATCTGTTCCACACCGGAAAATGTTGAATTGATGCAGCAGTGCGATATCGTCGTACTGGCGATTAAACCGCAGATCTTCGATGAGGTGCTGGAAGGGGTTGCATCCGCTTATAATGAAAACAAGCTTCTCGTGTCTATTCTGGCTGGTGTGTCCTGCGAGATGATCGAAAATCATTTTGATGGTTCAGCGCGGGTTGTGCGTGTCATGCCGAACACCCCGGCTCTGGTCAGTGAGGGGGCCTCGGCCATTTGCCCCGGCCGGTTTTCCAGTCACGAAGATCTGATGCTGGTTCGGCATCTGTTTGAAACAGTAGGGCAGGTGCAGATGATCGATGAACGGCAGATGGATGCGGCAACTGGCCTTTCGGGTTCCGGACCCGCATACGTTTACACGATTATTGAAGCTCTGGCTGATGGTGGCGTTCGGGAAGGTTTAAGGCGGGATATCGCCCATGCCCTTGCTGTTCAGACTGTGGTTGGAGCGGCGTTGATGGTGCGTGAGACAGGCGAGCACCCGGCTATCCTGCGTGATCGTGTCTGTTCTCCCGGCGGCACAGCGATTACCGGAGTCAGCACACTGGAGAACAAAGGGCTGAGAACGACCCTGATGGAAGCAGTTTCTTCTGCGGCTAATCGTTCACGGGAGTTGGGAAAAAGGTAGATCCTGAGTTGAGCAGCCTGTTGCACATGGCTATCTGCATTATAAAACGACCGCTTCGGCATTGATTGAAAATGTCGGGCGGTCGTTTTGTCCTGTCGGGACCGTATTATTTGCAGCATCTGGTCAGGGAACTGTTGACCGTACAGGAATGGTAGTACATTCAGTTAAATGCGATATACTTATTTGCGCGAACCATTCGAGTTTACTCTTCATTGATTCAGAGAGTTATGTTGCCTCATTATCTTCGACAGATCGTGCTGTCTGGGTTCTTGTGCCTGGTGTTTGTTTGTCCAGCCATGGCAAAAGCCGAGCAGGTTTTTGATACCTTTACGCTTTATTACGAGAACGATTTCCTCGCAGGAACCGATCGCGATTATACCAGTGGCTTGAAGCTGACCTGGAGCACTCCATACACCAGCGATGCGCAGACAGCTGGGTGGCCTTCCTGGATATATCCACTTTCAGACAGACTTCCGTTAGTACACGATTCGGGACAGCAGCGCGCTGTTTCACTGTCGATCGGGCAGGAAATCTATACTCCGGAAGATATCCATAATCCTGACCTGATACTGGATGATCGCCCCTACGCAGGAAGAACATATGTTGCCGTTGGAATTCATGGGAAAACCGTGCTGCGGCAAAGCACCTGGGAGCTTAACGTCGGGATATTAGGTCCCGCATCTCTGGCGGAACACGCGCAAAGGCTTGTTCACACCATTAATGGTGCGAATGATCCTGAAGGATGGAATAACCAGTTGAATAACGAGCTCACTGTTGATGCGATTTTCGAATCGCGATGGAAGGTCAAACCTCCCGGAGTTCAACAGGGGTTCTCTTACGATTTTATTCCACACTTGGGGGTTCGCGTCGGGACGGTCAATGTTTATGCCAATGCCGGCGGCGAATTTCGTCTTGGGTGGGAAATGCCGGAAGATTTCGGAACCTGCCCTATCAGGGCAGGATGTGAAGTCAACAGCGCGTTTGAGAAAAATGGGAACGAAAAAAAACGACGTGAGAAATTGAGCTGGCATGTTTTTACGGCACTGGATGTCAGGTTGGTCCTGTGGGACATTTACCTTGATGGAAATGTTTTCAGCGACAGCCACAGTGTTGACAAGAAACCTTTTGTCGCCGATTCCATTGTGGGCCTGGCGCTGCACTATGGAAGGGTAGAAGCATCATATTCTTATATTTATCGCACCAGGCAGTTTGAAACTCAGAGCGATGGTCAGGCATTTTCATCCCTGAGCATTTCGTGGTTGTTTTAACATAAGGAATGACGGAGGCTGATCGATCCGGGATTCTGTCTTCATTAAGCGGATTGCGGTAAAGAACATCCGCTCACCGAATCGCGTTGTAGATGAATTATGTCCGTGGCTGATCGTTCAATTTCCCGGAGATAGCTACAGAAAAAAGAGCCCGGCAATCACCGGGCTCTTTCTGCTTTATTCGCTGACGCTACTGGTCCCCCACTTGTAACGTCCATATTTTGCGTAGCCAGTCACATTGCGGAACCGGGGGTCACCATTCAGGTCAGACGCGGTGAGGATTTCACCCGTCAGTTGTGATTTTAGAAACGGCTCAAGAACCTTGCCGCCGCCGCCAGTGATGATCATGGCGTCCATGTCCCAATCATCGGCCCAGAGCCGATCTACTTCGTTGGCAATAGTGGTTGCCAGCTGTTTGAAGACCTGTTCGGTCAACGACTTCAGGTCAAATTCCTGGCCGCGAATTTTGATCGCTCCTTTTTCAACGGCCTGGTAGAGGCGATAGAGCTCGACATTGACGCCGCTCTTTTCACGAAGTTTGCTGGCGATGATGTTGAACCCGCGAGCAATGCCCGATTCGGTGGTACGACTACCGCGCTCGCTGTAGCGCATTTTGTCCGAGACGGTATAGTCGCAGGTGCGGAACCCGACATCGATAACACCAATTTTATCCTGCAGGAATCGTTTGTCTTTCAGCTTCCCTTCATCTGTCAGCATGGTGTCAAAGAGAGATCCAAACGGTTGTGGAACAACCAGAACCTTGTTGATATTGATTGCTTTCTCTTCGCGCGAACCGTCCCGGCTGATGATAGTTACGGTGTGCTTGCCGGTCAGCATCTTGGCAAAATCGTTTTTATGTTGACGATAATGGCCAATCGGCAAACCGGTCACCAGGTTAATCGGAACATGAGAGGTCGCCAGCCGACCAAGTGCGGTCAGGGCCAGCGGGCGGGCAAAACGGCTGACAAACTGCCCCTGGTCGAGGGTGAAGAAGCGGACATTACTTTGTCTTTCCGCCAGCTCGCCGACGAAGTGTGATGCCCCGTCAAATTCCAGATGCAGAAACTCATCCTTCTCCGCTTCGTCGAGAAGCGCTTCGGTGTACTGAATTTCCGCAGCTTCGCCGAGGATCGATTTGAAGATGATTGTCTCGCGGCCCTTCACGGCTTTGGTAAAACCGAATCCGATGTCTATTCCGATAACGTCCACGCGTGCCTCTCCTGTGCTCGGGGTTTGCTCTTTGACAGCCACTGACTGCTGTGCGGGAGCGTCCTGCTGCGGGGTCTCTGACTCTTTCTTTTTTGGAAACAGCGCCATGGCTGATTAAGTCCTTGCCAGGTGAAATAGCTTCTCGATCGTGACAAGTGCAGATGTGCTATACGCTTCGGTCAGCCGAGACTGAATGTAACCATTAATCCGATTTGAAAGAGAGGTCCTTATTGTGTTTATCAAACCTCCAGGGTGCAAATTCAGCTGCAAATACTAACACATTCGTGTACAAAGACCAGTGAAAAGGAACGAATGGGCGATGCTAATTTTTGCAGGCGGGATGGCTCTTGACTGATGAAGTTATGGTCGGTTTATCTTCTCAGAAATGAAAGAGGTGCTCTCTACACCGGAATCAGCAATGATCCTGAACGGAGACTTGCGGAACACCGCAGTGGAGCGTCAAGAGGGGCAAGGTACACCAGGGCCTGCAAATCATTGGCGATGGTCTACTGTTGCGAGGTCGGTTCCCGCGGGGTTGCATTAAAAATTGAAAGTCGTATCAAGAAAATGAAAAAAGCGCGAAAAGAGGAACTTGTTCTTTCTCGTCCTGACCGGAGGACCCTGCTGGTACAGCTTGGAATGGCGGATTTAGATGAAAAAAGAGAGAGCTTGGCATGACGCCGAGCTCTCTCTTGACCAAAGTGAGTTCTGAAGAGACTTATTCGAAGTTAAAATCCTGGGTCACGACCTCTCCATCCGGCAGTTCGACATCAACGGCCAATGTTGCCTTGCCGGTGGTCGAAGCGACAACACGATAATTGCCTGCAGGTAAGGTGAAGTTGTAGGCCCCGTTATTGACGATCTGGTCACTGAGAATTTCCACCATCAGTGTTTCGTCGTAGCAGAAGAGTTCCTGTCGCACACTGACATCAACATGTGAGTCTTCATCATCCGAGAGCAGGCTGACACCACCGGTCAAGGTGGCGGCTGTTACATTTTCGGTCAGCAGGAAGTCCCCGGTCCAGGAGACTCCGGATACTGCGGCGACTTTGGTGCAGGCTGGATCGTAACCTTCAGTGTAGGCGACCAGATTGTAGTCATCGGGATTTACGATCAGCTTGTATTGTCCGAGTTCATCGGTCATTGTTGCCGCTGCTGTGGTGACCTGTTTCCATTCATCCTCATCGGCAGATGTGTTCTGAGCGCTGACCAGGGTTCCCTGCAACCAGAGTCCCGGCTCGTCAAGATCTTCGACCGTCCCTTGAATGAGGGCATAGTGACGGGTGTTAAGGACCTTGATCGTCGGTTTCAGGATCCACTTGCCGCTCTTCCCTGCCTTGACGACCGATTTAGCAGCGTCAAAATCGAGAATCAGTTCCGTAATCTCTCCAGCAGCAATATTGAATCCTTTGACAAGTTTGATCCCTGATTGCATTCCGCTCGGAACTTTCAGTCGATGTGCATCATCATTTTGATCAATGACGTAGTTGGCGTAGGGATGACTGGCATCAAATATATTGGATGAACCATCAGGGGTGTTGCCGATCAGTAATCGCAACTGGGTGTATTGACCGGGGTTCATTTCCGTCAGTCCGAAATGCAGAAAAATTCCGTTGACCAGTTCCAGCAGGTTGACTGTTTGCATCGGAGTCGCAACCACCTGCCAGCTGTCTGTGTCAGCAAGGTGAACGCTGATTTCGTCGATAGTCACATAGACCGCCTGGTACTGGTAGGGGGTGGCATCGGTTAAGCTGAGAGACAACCCTCCCATTCCTGCTGTCAGTTCGGTTTGCGGGTTACCGGTCGTACCTCCGGTAGAGGTCGATGTCTCGGAGCTACTTCCTCCACAGGCAGTCAGGATGAAGAGCGCAGAGACCATGAGAAATGCTTGAATCATTTTCCAATTCGACTTCATCTTTATCCTCCTTCTTGGGAATCATTGACACGTTAACAAACTATAGCAGTCTGGTGGTTGTTAGCAATTGACAGAAGGAAAAAGACTAAATAATAGATAGTTAGGATTGTTTCATGCTTTTTGAAGTTGTTTTGAAGTCACAAAAGGAATGTAGCGAAGGGCCCTCGTCTGTGGCATGATACTGCTGTTTTTGAATTGTTTTTCGGAGATATTCAGATGGAAACCCAACTTTGGACCTACCTGCTGGCCATCACTTTGCTGACCCTGACGCCGGGTGTCGATACCTTTATGGTGATTCGAAATACCACCCGAGGCGGATTTCGTGATGGTGCGGTGAGCAGTTTTGGTATCTGTTGTGGCTTGTTTGTTCATGCTACGGTCTCTGCTGTCGGTATCTCACTGATTCTTCTGCAGTCAGCTATTGCCTTTAGTCTGTTGAAATTTGTCGGGGCGGGCTATCTGATCTGGCTGGGCAGTATCAGTTTGCGAAGGGCTTTTTTTACCAGGGGGACGCCAACAAAAGCCGGCCAAACCAAGGCGACCGGATTTCGGGCGAGAAGATCGTTCGTCGAAGGGTTTCTCAGCAATGTCCTCAATCCGAAAACAATCGTTTTCTATATGGCCTTCCTTCCCCAGTTTATCGATCCGAGTCGATCCGCGTTGCAACAATCGCTGATCCTGGCTGGGCTTCATTTTGTGATTGCCATGATCTGGCAAACTTCGCTGGCCCTGGCTGTTAAACATACTCAAAATTGGTTGCTGCGGGGGAACTCGGGGCGACTTCTGGATAGTCTGTCTGGATCGGTCCTGATGTTGCTTGGCCTTAAATTGGCGCTGGATCGCTAGGAGAGATGAGCGTCCGCTCAGCCCTGCCGAACCTGATGACCCAGACGCTCATTCAAGCATCTCGTAACATTTGAGTGACGAAAATTTCTCCAATGAAAGTTGTTATGTAATGCCGAATCTGCATAGCCGTTTACCGTTTCACTACGGGTGGATCATTGTCTGCTTGGGGATCCTTATCCTCTTCGCCTGTTTGGGACTGGCTCGTTTTGCCTATGGGATGTTGTTGCCCGCCATGCGTGAAGGGCTGGGTCTTGCCTACGACCAGATGGGGTATATCAGCACTGCTAACTTTGCCGGATATCTCATCGCTGTGGCGCTGGCACCATTGGCTATTCGCCGCTTTAAGCCTCGCCTGACGATAACCTGCGGTTTGCTGTTGATTGCCTGCTGCATGTTGGCCATTTCGCAGAGCAGCAGTTTTCTGGTGGTTCTGTTGCTGTATACCTTGACTGGCATCGGCAGTGGGTTTGCCAATATTCCGGTTATGGTTCTGGTCTCGCACTGGTTTCGTCGAGAACGGCGAGGCAGAGCAGCGGGGTTGATGGTGATCGGCAATGGAGTGGCAATCGTTTTCTCCGGCTTTTTTATCCCGTTTCTTAATCAGCAGTTTGGTGAGCAAGGGTGGCGGATCGGTTGGCTGTCGCTCGGTCTGATCGCGATCTGCATTTCTGTGATCGCAGCCCTTCTTCTGCGAAACGAACCGAAAGAGATGGGGATGGAACCGGTGGGGCGCAAGGTTGCTCTTGACGTTGAAACAATGAGCGTGCAGGAGCCGTCCAACGGTGGCCAGATTATCCTCTGGCTGGGGCTGTTGTACCTGATCTTCGGCGCAACCTATATGGTCTATGGAACTTTTATCGTTACGACAATGGTGGTGGAATTCAATTTTGCTGAATCGACAGCCGGAATGTTCTGGTCCTGGGTTGGTTTTTTCGGTTTGTTTTCCGGGGTGTTGTTCGGCACCTTGTCGGATAAAATAGGCCGTAAAGCCGGTCTGATAGTGGTCTTCACCGTGCAGACACTGGCTTATCTGCTGGCGGGGTCCGGGGTCGGTACTACAGCACTGATGGCCTCGGTCGCTCTCTATGGTATCGCTGCTTTTGCGATTCCGACTATTATGGCAGCTGCGGTGGCCGACTATATGGGGTTGAACAAAGCTGCGGCGGCTTTTTCCATCGTCACCTTGTTCTTTGCCGTCGGGCAGACCGTCGGTCCCGGAGTCGCCGGACTGATTGCCGAGGCGAGCGGCAGTTTTACCACCAGCTATCTGTGTGCCGCAGCCTTGACTGGGACAGCTATTCTGTTCGCAATCTTTCTGCCAAACCCTCGATCTAAGGATTAACGCTCAGAATCGTCTCCCTCCCTCTCGCGGGGTTCTCCGGTATGAGCAGTGCCAGCAGCAGAGAGAACAGCGCCATAGCGGCTCCGCAGAAAAAAACCAGCGCCGGTGATGCCAGCCAGAGCAGGCCGAACGCAGCCGGGATAACGACAGCCGCGATATGGTTGATGGAGAAGCTGACTCCTGCAGTTGAAGCAATATCTTGCGCTGCAGCGATTTTCTGAAAGTAGGTTTTCAGGGTGATCGCCATAGCAAAGAGCAGATGATCCAGAACGTAAAGCCCCGCCGCCAATTCTGCCTGCTTGACGAGCGCGTATCCGCAGAAAACCAGAATCAGGCCCGTGTATTCGATGAGCAGAGCTTTTCGTTCCCCCACCTTGCTGATAAATCTTCCGATCTTTTTGGCAAACAGTACATTCATTGTGGCATTCAATAAAAACAGCAGTGCGATTTCGCTTACCGTGTAAGAAAATTTTTCCACCATCAAAAATCCGGCAAAAACGACAAAAATCTGGCGTCTGGCGCCAGACATGAAAACCAGCGCGTAGTAAAGCCAGTAGCGGCGTCTGACGAGCATATGTTTGTGCTGTTCTGCGTGTTGAGGGAATTTTGGAAACAGGGTCCAGGCCGCAACTGCCATCAGGCAGGTCATGCCGCCAAAACCGAGATATATCCAGCGATAATCCAATTGAAACAGGTTGTCCGCCAGCCAGATCAACAGGAAAGTGACGATGGCTGCCATCGATCCAACAGCAATCATCCTGCCCAGCGTCTCGGCCGTTTTTTCCTGCTCAATCCATTGCAGGGTCAGCGAAGTCTGCAGGGTTTCGTAGTAGTGGAAACCGAGCGACATCAAAACAGTGGTCAGGTAGAGGCCGAGGACAGAAGGGAAGAGTCCGGTCAGGGCGGTCCCGATTCCAAGCAGTAATAACGCGATGATCGCCAGAGATTGTTCACGAATCAACAGCAGCAGAAAGACCACACCGAAAGCGAGAAATCCCGGAACTTCCCGTAAACTCTGCAGTATTCCCATCTCTTTGCCGGTAAAGGCAATCCGCTCAATAGCAAAGTTGTTCAGCAGCGCGGTCCAGGCGGAAAAGCTGATGGGAACAGCAGCTGCCATGATCAGTAAAAGGATGTCGGGACGCTGCCAATCGGACTGTTTTTCCATCGCAATGGTACCTGTCTGGCCGGGAATCGGGGAGGAGGTGTATGCCGGTTCGTAACGGAGAAGGGAACTTTCTTCCCTGTCTGTAATAGTTTTGTAATAGCTGTAATAGTTTTGTAATACCGGTCACGAGGGCAGAGCTTCGAGCGTAAAATAGTCACTATTGGATACCACGCCAGCGGAGGATTTGCCATGGTTAGAAAGCGGGAAGAACTATTTAATGTCTATTCACACCTGTTCGGATCGATTGCCGGTCTTGCTGGAACGGTTCTACTGATAATTCTAGCTGCCCATTCAACGCCACATCTGCTTGTGGTGTTGATTTACGGTCTGTCAGTTGTCTTCATGTTCTCCGCAAGCACCCTGCACCATACTTTCAAAATCAGTGAGAATGATAATAACCTGTGGCATCGCATGGATCGATTGGCGATTTATTTTATGATCGCCGGAACCTACACCCCGGTTTGTTTCTTTTATCTCGATGGCCCCTGGCGGTGGTCGATGATCGGCATTCAGTGGGGCCTGGTTCTTTTTGGGTTTGTCTCGCAGGTCTGTTTTCCCGGAGCATCCAGGGTTCTCTATTCGGCAATCTATCTGGTCATGGGCTGGCTGGCAATCCTCCCCTTGCATCGCTTGTTTGCATCCATGACCCTGGCAGAACTCTCTCTCCTGGTGGCAGGGGGAATTTTTTTCACCATTGGCGGCATTGTCTATGCCATCAAACGGCCTCTTCTTTTCCCTGGCCGGTTCAGCTTCCACGAACTGTTTCATGTTTTGATTCTGTTCGGGTTTGCCTGCCATTTTTTGTTGATTTACCGGGCAGTAGATGTGGCGATGTGAGTATGAGTATGAGTATGATCAGAAATCAAAAAATGAAAAAAAGAGCCTGGCCCTCGCCAGGCTCTTTTTTTTTCGAAAACGAAATAAGTTAAAGATTACGAACGCTTCAGTTATCTGAAGTCCACTGATCAGGTGTTGTTCTGTAGATTCTTTTTGTTTATTAATGGCTTGTGTCGCTTGCAATCCAAAAAATGCTTGATATATCTCTATCTGTGAGTGCCTTTGTGTTTACTTTGGCATTTCTCAACAGTTGTTGTGCTCATTATTTTTGTTTTTTTGTCGTTGTCGAGGGAGCAGGTCCCTCCCTGATCCTACACAATCAAGTCTGTAGGAAACAAAACATTGATAAGACTTTTATGCCCTTCAATGCGTGAGATTTTTTACGGAGTTTTTCACTGATTCGCATACTTTTCAACGGGTGGATTCAGCTCGCCTGGTTGGAGACGTATGGCTTCAAATGCGGTGTGCTTTGTGTGTTTTGTTGTCGCTCAGTTTCGGTTTTCCGGGAAGGAGGCATGTATGAAGATGTGGCTGAAGATAACCCTG
>DATFMC010000037.1:0-17358 GCA_035267105.1 Geopsychrobacteraceae bacterium | reverse complement strand
CCCGACCCAGCCACTGCCCGTCAACCAGTTTAACCTTGATCTGGTGATAGGTCACCGCCTTGACTTCCCGCAGCAGATAATGTCGGTTCTTATCGTATAGTTCTCCATAAACCGCTGCTTCAAGGTGATTGTCCTCTATTTTGTCGATCTGAAAATCTGCAGCTAAAAACTCTCTGCCTTCAAGCAGATAAAGAACCTCACTTAACCATCCAACCAGCAGATCCTCAATATCAGCACCCTCGATCTGCAGAGCGATCCTCTGCGTTGCAAGAATGTCTGGACAGTCTGTGACAATTTTCATCACCCCTTGCGCCATCAGCTGGAACAGAGCAGCCAACGTCTCCGCCTCCCCCTCAACTCCCATGTCTGCCGTGTGTTCCAGTAATCGGTAATGATTCATGACCGAGCAATGACCTTTTCCAAATAAAAAACGACCTGCGTTCTGTTCGATAGTCAGTTTATCATCTTCGCACAACCAGCGAACATCCCGCCGATCAGATTATCAGCTCTCCCATCTTCTTTGAAAAGTCTTGATACCCACGCTTGTTGATTGAAAACCACCTGCTATGGTTAAGAAATAAAGGAGTATATTATGAAAAAACTGACCAGAGGATTATTGACCGCAGCCTGGGTGGCAATCAGCGCATTGGCTGCCCACGCCCTGGAAGTCGGCAAGTCGGCTCCGTTATTTACCGCCGAATCGACCACCGGCACTATTCACTTAGGAGACATCCTGGGTGAAAAGCACGTCGTTCTTGCTTTTTATTTCGCCGATTTCACCCCGACTTGAACGGGTGAACTGCAAGCTTTTCAGCGAGACATTGCTCGCTTTGAAAAGCTCAATGCCCAGGTCCTGGGCATCAGCGGTGACAGCCTCGAAACCCACCGGGAGTTCAGCAAATTGAACAACCTCAGCTACCCACTGATTACGGATGAAAAAGGAGAGATCAGAAATCTGTATGGCGGTGGCCGGATCACCTATATCGTCGATGCGGATGGAGTTATTCGGTTTGTACAGAAAGGGGTTCCGGACAATGAACAACTTTTATCCGAACTGGAAAAGCTGCAATAGAGTCGCTGGTATTCAATAAAGAGAAATTCAGCTTTAAATCAGGCCGGGACGCACATTTAGATGTGTGCCCCGGCCTGTTGTGCAATTTATTTCAGCCAATCTTCGTACAAATCAGGATTGAAACCGATGACAAAGTCTCCGCCAACCCGATAGGTCGGTGCGCGCAGATTACCGCTCGGCCCCATGGCCTTACTCAGCAATAATTCACGACCATCTGTCTGAGGTGAAAACTTCTCAAACTTTTTTCCTTTGGCAATGGTCACGGTTCCGGCCGTCTTTAGCATCGCCCAGGCCGCATCTTCATCAATCCGTTCTTTTCTTGCATCAACAACTTCATCTGCGCTGACCTGCTCTCTCCCAAGAAACTCTTGAGCCTTTTTGCAGGACGTTCAGCCTTTACGCAGGTACGCCCAATCGATCTTCATCCTGACCTCCTTTGTTTGGGAAAAATGGGGTTGGAGATAAAGATAAGGATAGCATGTTGGATCTGAAGATGTGGAGCAGAGCGACTGAGATTCACGGATATCAGTAAAAAGCTTCCTCCAGCGCCGTCTCGGCGTGCAACGCGGCGGTGTTGAAGAGAGGCAGCGCTGTGTGTTCCGGCTTGATCAACAACGGGATTTCCGTACAACCAAGAATCACCCCTTCTGCGCCACGATTCCCCAGCCTGTCGATAACAGCAAGATAGGCCGCTCTCGATTCGGCGGTGAAACACCCCCGGCAGAGCTCATCAAAGATCACTCGATGAACCAGCTCACGATCCTGTTCTTCGGGGATGATGACTTCAATGTCAAACCTGTCTTTCAGCCGCTGGCGATAAAAATCTTCTTCCATGGTGTAGCGCGCACCGAGGAGACCGACCTTCTGCAGCCCGTTTTTCCTGATTGAACGCCCGACTGCGTCAGCGATATGCAGCAAAGGGACCCCTATTTCATCCTCGATGAGCGGCGCAACCTTGTGCATCAGGTTGGTGCAGATCAGAATCATCTCGGCCCCGGTCTGCTCCAGTCCAAGCGCTGCTGAGGCCAGTTTCTTCCCTGCAGCAGCCCATTGCCCGGCGACCTGATACTGTTCGATTTCAGCAAAATCGACGCTGTGCATAACGATCTTCGCCGAATGCAGTCCGCCTAGCCGCGCTCTAACCCCCTCGTTGATCAGCTGATAATAAATAAGCGTCGATTCCCAGCTCATTCCACCAAGCAGGCCGATTGTTTTCATCTCCACCTCTCTGAATCCCTCCTATCATACAATGCCTTAGCCATCACCGTGCGCCCATGTATAGCGCAACCGGCACCATAAAAACCAGACACAAATTGGCTAAAAAAACAGCTGTATCAGATTTTTTATAACCTCATAATAAACGGTGCTTAGCCAACAAGCGCCACCGCATCCGGAATCGATGCGCTATAATTGGCACTCATGGGAGAAAGGGAGGCCAAGATGAACAAAGATGACGTTGCCCGGTATCGGGAATTTCTGAAAGATTCGCTGCGCCTGCAGATCGACTTTCACCTGACCGATCAGAATCAGGGGGTAGAACCTCCCCCCGTGCAGAAACCGATCCGCGCTGATCAGCAGGTAATCCCCCTGCCAGGACAGTCGACCTTTGACGCCTTTGCCGGGACCGATCTGGTCAACGCGATCGCCGATCGCAGAAGCCATCGTTATTTCAAACAGCAACCGATAACCCTGGACGAGCTCTCATTTCTGCTCTGGGCCACTCAAGGGGTCCGCGAAGTACTCCATCCCGGCTGCGCACAGAGAATGGTCCCTTCCGCCGGGTGCAGACATGCCTTTGAGACCTACCTGTTGATCAGCGCAGTCGATGAGCTTGTCAGCGGAAGCTATCGCTATCTGCCGGTTGAGCATGCTCTAGTCCTGGAACAGGAAAAGAAAGACTTTCAAGCGGAACTGACTCAAGCCACCCTGAATCAGAGCTTCATCGCCTCAGCGCCCGTCACCTTTGCCTGGTCTGTTATCCCCTATCGCTCCGAATGGCGTTACCATATCGCTGCCCATCGGGTGATCGCCATGGATGTCGGGCATCTCTGTCAAAACCTCTATATAGCCTGCGAAGCCATCAACGCCGGTACCTGTGCTATTGCCGCCTATAACCAGGCATTGATGGATCAGCTGTTAAATGTTGATGGCGAAGAGGAATTCACCATCTACCTGGCCCCTGTGGGGAAAATTCCGATTTGAAGCAGCTTGAAGATTCCGTCAGGCTAACCGGAGCGGACCATCTCTCTGGACCGAGTCCCTTGCCAAATCCGGCAGAAATCACTATGATTCACCTCGAACGTGCATGGAAGAGCGAACCAGAGCACTCAACCCACACGGCAGAGGACTGCAATGCAAAAGATCGAATCCGTAAGTTCTAACCCGACAATGTATCCCTCCCGCTTCGGCTTAGCGGCGGTCTCACTCGGGTTTATTACCCCGGAGCAACTACGCGAAGCGATGCTTGAACAACTTAATACCAACCTCGAAACCAACGTTCACCGGCTGATCGGCGAGATTCTGCATGAAAAGGGCTGGATGACCCTTGAACAGGTCGAGACGACTCTGGAGAAGATGGAATAACCGGAAAAATTCTCAAAATTTCAATAACTTTTAAGAGGCAGGTCTCTTCTGACAAGAGGCCTGCCTCTTTTCTTTTAACGTGTCGAATTTCTTCGTCTGTAGAGATCTCTATGCGAGTGGCTATAATGGAGTAAAGAAAGTGAGGCGTTATGAACGAACAAATCACGGGGAAATGCAAGATGATCGGCATCAACCATGTTGCGCTTGAGGTCGGTGATATTGATGACGCGCTCGATTTTTATGGACGCTTTTTCGATTTCACCCTGCGCGGTCGTAGCGACAAAATGGCTTTTATCGATATGGGCGACCAGTTTATCGCCCTGGCTGCAACCGATCAGTTAACGACCGACCGCCATCGCCATTTTGGATTAGTCGTAGATGACCGCAGTCATCTAAAAGAACGGTTAAAAGCAGAACAGATAGAACTGATTCCGGGAAAGGGACTGAACTTCCACGACCCTTGGGGAAATTATATCCAGGTGGTTGAATACCGGGATATTCAGTTCAGCAAAACCGAAGCGGCGCTGAGAGGGATGAATCTGAAACTGGATAAAACCGAAGAAGCGCTGGGACAATTGCGCGACAAGGGGATGCGTTAGAGTTGACTCCCGTAGGCGGGAAAGGCTGAACTTGATTGTGCAGACAGTGTCAGGTCAAGTCGTGGCCAATGTGCGTCGAAACTCACGACATTCAGGACATGAAATCCCCGCCTGACGACTCAGGCGGGGATTTCTTATGGTCAGGAATTATCGGAGAGGTCGGTATTTGGTCAGTTTTGACCCCAGAAATAATGTAGGACAAAATACAAAACTGATCAAACGCGAGCCTGTGAAGAAATAATTAACACAATAGAGTCAATAATATTAGGGGCGGCTCACGTATCTTCTAGGTTTTCTGCATACTGAAAAGGGATAATTACGAATTACATGTGGGCATATCTCAATCAACCGTGTTTCTCTCGCTGTTTGCTCGAGCATGACCGTGTCGGTCACCACCCGAATTGTTATTTATTTCCATTGGCACAATCTCTAATAATTATAGATGGATGGTGTCTTAGGTGAGAAATTTGTGAGCATAGAGGACCTTGATGCCCTGTAATTTCATGGTCTTATGGCTTAAATATTGCAAAATAATTCATTTTGTCTACTGTCATTTCTCGGTCGGGCTTAATTTTTTGAGTCTTCGTGGCGATACGATATCCCGCGATTGCAGATTAATGTAAATGTCGGGTAAAAGGGGGAGTTTCATGAATAAGTCGAGAAGGCTGTTTGTCGTTTTCGCGTGTCTATTCCTGTTGGGCGTTCTTTCCGCCAAAGACGAGTCGCAAGCGGCTTGCACACCTGCGGTGAAGATCGCAGATCAAATCTATACTTACACCCCCGCGTCCATCCAGGATGCCTATAATTACGCCAGTAATGATTTGGGCCTTTCCAGTTTTACGCTTTTGCTTGCGGGCGAAATCTTCACGGAAGATTTAATCCTTAATGGCGGAGCAGTCGTACTTGACGGCGGGTATGACTGTTCTTTTGCGACAAAGACCTCACCCTCGAGTTTTCTCGGAACCATTACCATTTCGACAGGGGCGCTCAACGTTGCAGCGGGAACGGACAGTTTTAAAGTCATCTCATTACCTCAACAATGTGCTTTTGACAGCGACGGGGACGGCTTCAGCTCCATCGGCTCCTGCGCAGGCAGCGCTGATGACTGCAATGATAATAATACCAGCATTCATCCTGGAGCTGTCGAGATTCCCTACGATGGGATTGATCAGGATTGCAGTGGCACGGACATGACCTTTGCCGATGGAAATACATGTACATTATGTCATGGACCTGCAAATGAATATACGGATTTACATTTTAGCACTGTGCCCCCGGATGGCACCTGTACAAACTGTCATGCCGCACTGGTGAGCAACATATTGCCCGGCCATTACGGAAATTCGGTCAGGACCGCGGGAAACAATATGACTGTCGGTTCGACAATCGTCTGTGCCTCCTGTCATGATCAAAACACTATTGAGCATCCCGGCGGCGCGCATGTCGTCTGGGGGAAAGTGGAAGCTGACTGGCCGAATCTCACCTGCGATACCTGCCACGAGAACCGTGCCTCGGTCCATGCGACAGCTACGGCGCATAACTACAGAACCATCGACATCTCGTGTGGCAATTGCCATACCAGCGACACCTCGGTGCTCGGCAGCCCTGGTAACGGCACCTTGTCCAGTGCTGCTGACGTTGACGTTCTGCACCGTTCCGACTGCGCTCTTTGCCACAACTACATCGGCACAGCAGTTGATGCTGGAATAGTGCGGCAGGCCATTCAACAAGGCCTGAACGGCACCCAGATAATCTGTACAGACTGTCACATTGATAAGCTGACTAATCACGGTTCTTTTGAGCACCCGGTTGAAGTCGGCCCCAATGACCTCTCCTACACTGCGCCGGGGCAGCTTTGCAGCGGTTGTCATGTTGTGGCGAACTGGACCGAAATCGAAGGCACCGAGCACGATGTTGACACCAACGGGGCCGGACCCTGCGCCACTTGTCATAATAGCCCGCGGCAGGAGGTCATTGACACCATTGCACTGGGCGCCGACCCGACCCATTGTCTTGACTGCCATTCGGACAAGGAGTTGACTCCGCACGGCAGTGTCGACCATGTGGCGATTGGCTATGTCACTGGTGGAACGACCTCGTGCCTGAACTGTCACGATCCGGGGCCGGATGAGAATTCTACAATTACGGTAACGCACCTGGACAATTGCGCCCTTTGTCATACGACCGTCCCGGACCTGCAGACCGGCCTCCCGGCTGGCGGCGGCGATTGCATCACCTGCCATACCAGCGACTGGTCGGCGTTACACACAATCCCCTGTCTTAGTTGTCACGATCAGAGTCAAGACAACCTAGACAGCCTTCCCGTTGGTGGTCGGCGAGCTGTAGCTGCTGAGTTCCCTGCCGGGACAACGCATGCACATTTTGCAGATCCAGCCGGGTTGACCAACACGGACTGCCTCGTTTGCCACAACCTTACCGACCATTCTGATGGAACAGTGAAGCTAAGTGATGCAGATACTGGCACCCTCTATGAATTCCAAATCACATCTGATCTGACAACCGACCCGGACCTCTCGAATTTCTGTATGAGTTGTCATGACCAGGATGGGGCCATGCGGCTGGTGACGCCCCTTGATCCAATGGAACCGTTTGCCAATGGCAACGCGGCACCTAATGTCGCCACGCGGTTCAAGGGGAACATGCAGTGGAACGAGTACTATGGAGACTTTTGCTTTGGCTATGAAGGCAGCAATCGTCTCGTAAACAGCCATCATGACATCAGCGACGCTGATCAGGCCGCTTCCGGCGCAAAAATCGAATGTCTCGATTGCCATGGCGCCCATACTTCGGCCGCATCCCAGAAATTAACCGATCCTTTTGTAAAAAATGTGGCCTGGACCGGTACGCTGAACCAATTCTGTCTGTCTTGCCACAATGGCGAACACGGTCCCAATGATCCAATTTTGCCATCAGAGGTTTCGGTGCCGGCTTTTTACACGGCGCCGCCGGCTGAAATCCCGGGCGAGGTCTGCGGAACAGAGATGGTCTATGATTGTGCCGGCACCTGTGTAGACCAGTTCGATGTGGATGCGGCTCTGGGCAATGTCCTTTGCGATGGTTTGGTAACGCCGGACCTCGACTGTAATATCTTCAACTTTGACAATGGAGACTGCCGACCGGTGAACACGCCGAACACCAGCTGCGGCACTGATATGGTTTATGATTGTGCCGACAACTGTGTTGCCCAGACCGCTGTGGATGCGGCTATGCAACCGAGTGGCAACATCTGCAACGAAACGCCCGAATTTGACTTGAACTGTGCGGAGTTCAACTATGATCTCAACGCATGCAATCCCTGTATCGGCAACGACTGTTCATATGTCGGCGGAATTGACTCATGCAATTATGATTTCGCTCCCTGGTGGATCGACGCAGCTTGGAAGCATACCCCCCATGGCGGTGATTCCAAGCGTGACTGGGCGGGCTATTCAGGTGCGCCGACTGTGCCTGAGATGGATTGTGTGGTGTGTCATGATTCCCATGGTTCCTATGATGCCGCCACCAACCCGGGCGGCAACCCGTATATGCTGCGCGATTATGTTGAAGGGAGTCAATTTCTTGATGACTCGGCTCGAACGTTAGGGAACCCGGTACCTTGGAAACAGGGGACAGATGGTCCAGTAATTATTACCAGTCCGACTCCAGAAAATATTGGCCCACAGTTGGGCAATCAGTTCTGTGTTAAATGCCATGCTGACTGGGTGGAGGCGTACTCCTGGCATGCTTACGATTGTACCGGCTGCCTGACTTGTCACTCCCATGGCGGAGCCTGGGGCACCAATGACTGGGGTGATGCTCCACCCGATCAACAGTGGTGCCAATGATGGATTCGGGTTTAATGTTACGGCAAAAAAAGAGAGATATTTTCACAGTGAAAAGCTATATGACTCCTTGAGGGGAAGAATGATGAAGAACAAAATATGTGGGATGATTGTTATTCTAAGTTGCTGTTTTGTATCGGTTTCCATGGCACAGGAAACGAACTTCACCCTTGTTGCCCCGGATCATCCAACCCTGGTGCATAATAGAGTTGATGTCAGTGTCGAAAAGAATGGTCAGTTGACCTTGCAGGCCCAGGGGACCCAGTTGCAGGGAAAAGTTACTGTGCTGTTGCGAGAAAAGGTGACCCTGCTTTCCGGCGATTACGCTGGGTGGGGCTACGCCTACAGCGAATACAAGGTTGGTAAATTAAAGGGTGCTATATATTTCGTATTCCACGACAACGAATGGCAGGGCATGCTGAGTGGCGATGTGGTCGGGGTGGCGCAGCAGTCATCTGGCCTGGAGGGAGATATGACCTGGCGAGTGGCCAAAGTTGGGAGTGCAAGCACCCAGGTCACGGTCGATCTCGCTTTTGACAGCTATAATCCCGGCAAGCAATCCACAATACAGGATGTCTGGATGCCGGTGCTGTCTGGTTTCACGCTCTCTGGCGATTTTGAAAGCACCGGACAATACATTGACTCATACGAGCAGGACACGACGGTTCTTCTTCTCCCGGCTCCTGACGGCAATATTCACAGGGCGAGACAATTCAAGGGTGGTGGTCTCGAATTCGGTACATATCAGGCAGGCATGGACAGCGGTACTCTCTGGTCGTTTATCGATAATACTAAGGCTGTTGATCCCTTCAATAAAAAACGATTCGGCACAAGGGATGGAGTTCTGGCAGGGACTTCAGAAATCTTTTTCAACAAAGATGCCGAAGGCAACACAAAGATAAACGGGATCACAATACACGTGTCACCATTTTGAATAGTTTGGGGCTATCCTAGAAACATGTGAGTTATCGAGGCCAGCCCTTAGACAATGAATGGCCCGTCCGCTCTGGATGGGCCATTTTTCATGCACTGCCTCTTATCCACTGAGCAATCTCAATCTGGATTCACAGTGAATCACCACCTGTTTCATTGACACATTTGAGCTTCCTAAATATCACCACCCCTGAAACACGAAACCCTGTCTGGCTCGCCAAGCAGGGTTTTTACTGTAATGCAGAAATTATGCGAACGACCAAGGGCGGCCGATTGGCCGCCCATAACGATTCATGTTCTCAATTTTAGTCGAGATAATTACAGTACCCCCTGGAAGATGAAACTGGACAGTGGGAATTGACGTTACCCCTATAAACTGAGCCATTGCAAAGTTAGTGATTTCGGTCTATTCATCCTCAACAGGAAATTGACATGAAATTGAAGCGGTTCACCGAAGTGAACCGCCCCGAGTATTCATAGACGCATCTGACTGGGCCGCGATTTCCCAAAAGATGTCTAGCTGGCAAATCGCTCCAGATTGCTTGTTTTAAGTATGAAGAAAGCCGAGGCAATATAAAACCATCCCGGCTTTCAAATCGGAGGAGGTAAACTACACGTTTCACTTCGTTTAAGTAGGAAAAGGTCTCAGGTTATTTTCATCCCTGAATCCTTTTTGGCATCCTATGTAAGGTCAGTCGGCTTTCCAAACAATTTCATGAAGTGGGTAGATTTGAATGTTTCCACCAATACCCTCATTCCCATGGTAGTGATGATCGAGGCCAGCAACGAACCCAATGTGGTCATGCTCATGCATATTTGAATTATCAAAAAAGTACATAGGCAAGCTGATGGCTATTGCCCGAACAGCGACATTTTCTTCGCTGGTTTTTGACCGGTACCTTTTTTTTCATCCCAAATGTCCCTCCATTTATGGTAGCTGGAAGTTGTTTCCTAAAGAATCTCATAAATTCAAGGACTGATGAGTCCAGAAAAAAACTGACACTGCCTGCAAGATCAAGTCGCGGCGGCTACACGTAAGGCCACTATTATGCTTCTGCCACACCTTCGCCAATGATGACCCTGCGTGCTTCTGCTTCGACGAAAACCCGCTTGATGTTCGGCCAGGTCGCTTTGATCTGCGTATCGAGCCTGGCGATGGTCTCTTCCAGCTCTCCGGCGGTCACACTGTCCCTGAAGTCGACACTCAGATTGACCAGAATAAACTGCGGCCCCATATGCATGGTCAGCACTTCGTTGACGTCGCCGATCTGGGAATATTCGGCCAGAATTTGGCGAATACCGGCAACGACTTTGAGATTGGCGCTCTCGCCGATCAGCAGACTTTTGGTCTCGTACGCCAACCAGATCGCCGTTCCGCCAAGGATCAGGCCGATGACAATCGACGCAAGTCCGTCGTAGATAAGGTTCCCCGTCACCTGAGAGAGGAAGACTCCGAGGAAGGCGACCAACAAGCCGAGCAGTGCTGCCGAATCTTCAAACAGCACCACAAACGTCGTTGGATCTTTCCCCTTGCTCACCGCCTCCAGATAACCCCATTTCCCCTTGGCTCGGGAAAACTCGGTCAGAGCAAAATAAAGGGCGGCTCCTTCAAACAGCATCGCCAGACTCAGAACGATATAGTTGATATAAGGGCTTTTGATCGGTTCCGGATGGAGCAGATGGTGAATCCCCTCGTACACGGAGACACCAGCCCCGACAGCAAAGATCAGCAGGGCGACGACAAAGCTCCAGAAATAGACCTCCTTGCCATGCCCGAACGGGAAGCGATCATCCGCCGGCTTTTTGGCCCGGTGCAGGCCGAGTAGCAACAGCAGTTGATTGCCTGTATCGACCACCGAATGAATCCCCTCCGAAAGCATCGCCGAGCTACCGGTTAATGCCGCCGCGATGAACTTTGTCGTCGCGACCAGAGCATTACCAAGCAAGGCTGCATAGATGACTTTTTTCGATGCTCCTGACATTTTTTAAATTCCCGGATAGGTTCTTATTTACACAGGTGCGGCAGCCATATACCTACTTGATATGAATTATAGAATCATTACTCTCCGGAACTTCATCTGTAGTGATTCCATGCCGCTGAAAGTCAGCCAGAGGAATCTGCATCGCCAGCATCCCGAATGAAGTCACCGCCAGCAGAGCGAGAAAAGCCAGCCCTATACCGATCCTCTTTGCCGGTGATGCCGTATAATAACGGGCCTTTTCTGTCGCTGATTGTTTTGATGAATTATATATCTGCAGGCTGCCCATGATAATAATCAGGGCGATAATCGGCGACCAGGTCAGATAGAAAAGGCCCGCCGCCCCGATTAATCCGACGATCCATAATTTAGGACTGAGCACCCCGATAATCCGGCCACCATCCAGCGGAGAAATCGGCAGCAGGTTGAACAGGTTGAGCAGAAAGCCCGACATCGCCAGCGCATACCAGAAGGGATTCCCGGTCAGCAGGCCGATCACGGCACAAACGATTGCTCCCAGTGTCCCCAGCAGTGGTCCACCATAGGCCATCACGGCTTCATCAAAAGCATTTTTCGGCATCTGCTTCATACCGATAAAGGCCCCCATAAAAGGAATAAACATCGGCGCCGTCGCCTTGATGCCCATCATCCGCAGAGCCACCACATGCCCCATCTCATGGATAAAGAGCAGTGCGACGAACCCGGCAGCAAAGGGCCAGCCCCAGAACATGGCGTAAGCCCAGATGCTGATCAGCATGGTGATAAAGGTCTTGAATTTGCCGATCTGCAGGATCACACCCAGATATTTGAGTTTTCCGAGCAGATAAAAGATCAACAGACCGATCGGTCCAAACTTGCGCAGAAAATTCTTTTTAGCGGGGGGTGGTTCCGGGACCGGTTCAAAACTGTATTGCGCATCAATTTCCGAATCTTGCTTGTTCTCATTCATTTTAATATCCAGGGACAAAGCTGTCCGAATGGGGTTTGGGAAGACAGCATAAGTCTTTTAAGGGTGCTTTTTAAAGAGAATTAGTGTCGAGAGAGGAAGAAGGGCTTCTCTTTCAACCCTTGTTGATCTTTTTATAAAACGTAAAATTTCTGCTCCGGGCTTAACCATCGAGCCATGAACTTGCGGTCAAGGCTCTTTAAGCTTGTGGTAAGCTTGATGCAGTGCTCGTCTCATCAGGAGAGAAGCTATGAAATCACTGAGAATCCGTTTTCCCAACGCAGAGGGACTTAATCTTGCCGCCCGTCTTGACCTGCCGCAGGATGAGAAACCGATCGCCTACGCCCTGTTCGCCCATTGCTTCACCTGCACCAAAAACATCAAGGCCGCAGTCAATATAGCCGCTGCGCTGAACCGGGAGAAGATCGCGGTGCTGCGTTTCGATTTTACCGGCCTGGGGCAGAGCGAAGGCGAGTTTTCCGAAACAAATTTCAGCACCAATGTCGCCGATCTGGTCGCAGCGGCCCAACATCTGGAGCGTGAATATCAGGGCCCGCAAATTCTTATCGGTCACTCCCTTGGCGGGGCGGCGGTCCTGCAGGCTGCTCATCAGATCCCCTCGGTACGAGCCATCGCGACCATTGGTGCACCTCATGATCCAAAACATGTCGCCCGGAACTTTGAGGAGAACCGGTTGCAGATTGAACAGCACGGCGAGGCCGAAGTGAACCTGGCCGGGCGGCACTTCACCATTAAAAAGCAGTTTCTGGAAGATCTGGAGATGCAGCACCTGGATGATCATATCCGCACCCTTAAATCAGCACTATTGGTGATGCACTCACCACGCGACACGACCGTGGGGATCGATAACGCAGCAAAGATTTATCAGGCTGCAAGGCATCCGAAAAGTTTCATCAGCCTTGATGAGGCAGATCATCTCTTACTGAATGAGGATGACTCTCTCTATGCTGCGAGGATGATCGCCGTCTGGAGCCGCCGCTACCTGAACCTCGCCGAGACAGCGGGAATCGAAGCTGAGGTCACTGACAATCGTGTCACCGTCAGCACTGCTCACGATGGATTCTTCACCGAACTGTTCGCCAACCACCATGCATTGGTCGCCGACGAACCGACCGAGTATGGAGGTACGGATCGTGGTCCCACCCCTTACGATTACCTGCTGGCCGCACTGGGGTCCTGTACCAGTATGACTCTACAGATGTACGCGCGACTGAAGAAAATTCCGCTGCAAAAAGCGATTGTGCGTCTGTCACACGAAAAGATTCACGCCAGGGATTGCGCCGCCTGCCAGACGGAGAACGGCAAGATCGACCGGATGGAAAGGGAAGTCGAATTGGTCGGAGAATTAACTGCCGAACAGCGTCAGCGACTGCTACAGATCGCCGACCGCTGCCCGGTGCACAAGACATTGCATGGTGACGTGGAGGTGGTAACGAGAATCAAAGAGAGGAACTGACAACCAGAACTACTGCGCCGCAGGCTCCTGCTCCTCTGCTGGGGGTTGCTCGTTTTCAATCGTGGCTTCCTCTGGATCAGGGACACTTTCTCGCGCGTCAGAGGAGGGTTCCAGTTCCGGCACGACCGGTTCTTCCTCCTGCTCAACCGGCTCCTGAACATCGTCAAAAATTGTCGAACGGTTGATCTGATCAATGGTTTTTACGTCGTCCTTCTCAATGACAGTATCATCATTGGAACCATAGGGTTTACCGTAGGTCGACGCGAACAAAAGACCGGGAATGGTCATCAGAATCAAGAGCAGCAGAATATTCTTTTTCATCATTGCACCTCGTAAAAAATACAATTCAGGGATTGAAAACTTATTAAGATATCCATTACTCCTATTCGAATAAAAAATCAATCGATTCAGACAGCGTTGCTTTTTTTGTTTCACAGCCCGAATTTCCTTGCCATCACCTTCCTCCTGTTTAATTGAAACAGCCGCTGGAAAAGTCTCGATTTTCATCTATGCTTTATGGGGATTTTTGAGTGCCGCCCCTTATAATGCATTGTTGCGAAAGGAGAAACCGATGGGAACCAGAGGACGTGAGATTGTCGGCTTGGACGTCAATGAGTTATTAACTGTTTTACGCAAAGCCTATGCGGATGAATGGCTGGCCTACTATCAATACTGGACCGGGGCCAAGATCGCCAAGGGACCGATGAAAGAAGCCGTCATCGCTGAACTTGAACTACACGCCACCGAGGAACTCAGTCATGCACTGCTGGTCACCGAGCGGATCATCCAACTCGGCGGCGAGCCGGTGGCCGACCCCCGCGACTGGTTCAAGTTGACCAACTGCAGCTATGAAGCGCCTGAAGACCCCTTTGTCAAAACCCTGCTGGAACAGAACATTCGCGGCGAACAATGCGCCATCAGCGTCTATCACCGGTTGATGGAGATGACCCGCGATAAAGACCCCGTCACCTACAACCTTGCTCTGCAGATCCTGGAACAGGAAGTAGAACACGAGGAGGACCTCCAGTCGCTGCTGGAAGATTTTGAACTGATGATCGGAGCGATGAAAGGTTAGCGAGCCTTGGCGGAAGCTCTATTTTTGCCAGGGCCGGTTAATCAACCCGTCATTGCATGAGACAAAAAAAGCCCCGTGACCTAGGAGGGGATCACGGGGCAATATTTTGGGAGCTGAGCTGTTACTAGTTTTTTTGTCATTCACGTCTCGCCTGACATGACGAAGTGTGAATTGCCATATATTACCATTCTGGTCATCCATATCAAGAAAAACAGTTTTCCCGACAGAAAAAGTAAAGGGCGACAGGTTCATCACCCGCCGCCCTTAGTCCTCTCCCAACTATTTATTTTTTACAAATCACATATCGTGACACGACTCACAATCTTCAGCAACTCCGAAAGCGCTATCGCCGTCATGGCAGGCACCGCAGGATTCGCCGTTTTCCATATCTTCCATAGAAGCCCTGTTGGCACCGCGCTTCGGCTTGAACAGGTCCGGATGGCATTCATCACAACCGAACATGTCGATGTGTGCGGTGTGCGGGAAAACCACATTGCCGTTATCCTCGTCCTTGTAGAGAATATCGCCGGCATGGCAGGTTGCGCAGTCGCCGGTCACGCCAAACGCGGAATCTCCGTCATGGCAGGCACCGCATGACGCGCCTTCTGCCATCGCATCCATGGTGGCGTGGTTGCTGTTGTTCCGCGGCTTGAAGAGGTCGGGATGGCAATCTTCGCAGCCATACATATCGATATGAACTTCGTGGCTGAACATTGCTTTGCCAACAGTCTTGGTTTTGATCGCAATATCGCCAGCGTGACAAGTGACACAGTCGCCGGTAACGTTGAAAGCCTGTCGACCGTTGTGACAGGCGCCACAGGATCTACCCTGCTCCATCAACTCCATAGTGACATGGTTGCTGTTATTCTTCTTTTTGAAGATACTCGGGTGGCAGACATTGCATTTTAAAGCATGCAAACTGTGGCTGAAGACGACGGTGCCAACACTTTTCGTCTGGATGGAGAGTTTATCTACCATCCCTCCGACACCTCCCATACCACTCATTCCTACAGCATGCAGCACGGGGGCCGGAGAACCAATCAGCAGCAAAATCAATATTAAGAACCAACGTCTTGACATATGCTTCCTCCATGGGTGTGCCTAGATTATTGAGTTATCTACTTCGCTCCAGTAAACTCAATGCAAAAGCGCTACTGAAGATGGGCGAGTCGTAAACATGAAACCGGAAAATCAAAATCTACCTCACGCCCGTTCGCTATGCTTTTGTCTCGCATTTGTTCATGATTGTATTTAACCACAAGCTTTTTTACCAATTGCAATCAACCAATCAGAGTCCAGCTTGAGTCAAGTGGATAACCGGATTGAATTATATCATGTTGAAGAAGGACGGTTTTCACGTTAATTAATAATTCCAGCCACAAGTCCTGAAAGAATACTTCATGCAAAATAATATAACCAGTGGTCTAGACAGCAAAGGTCTAAATATCAAGGTTCTTTCTATGCCATGCTATGTCGCCTTGTCAACCTAGTTTGCTTGGGCACTGAGAATCAACTTCAAAGGGCTCTGAAAAAACATTGACGGGGTGTTCCTCTTTGTAGAAGACTAGATCGCTCTTATTTCTGCAAGAGAATCTTCCCATTTTCTAAAGAGTTCTATAGACTATAAAGAGAAGAAGCTCTTCGATATTTAAAGATCAAAAGCTTATCTGTCTGGACTTGAATTTGCACCTCAGGGCGGCGAATTGATGGAGATTCGAAACAATGACTACATTCAGACTTTTTCTATTAATCTCTTTACTGGGGGTCCTTTTGACCTCTTGCATGAGCACCAGAGTGATCGATTCCTGGTCAGACCAAAACCACCAGGGAGAGTTTAAAAACATCTTCATTATTGGGTTTGTCAACGAAGATTGGGATCGGATACTTTATGAGAATATTTTCTCTGCAAGACTGGCAGAAGATAAAATTGATTCAAAACCAAGTCACTTATTCGCTCTGCGTTATGACGAAGTTGAACGGGAAACAATCCTCGAGAAAATCCGCTCCAGCGGATGTGATTCAGTCCTCCTGACCAGAGTGGTCGGCCAACGAACCAAGGCAATCTTCACAACCAAAGGGCGATCCGGTCTCTATTCACAAAAGGATTTTAATGGCAAAGAAACGGACTATAGTCTTTACCCATACGACAGCCTGAGAATTCAATCCAAAAGAAGTGGAGTGAGACCCGTTCCAAATTTGTCTCAAACAGGTACAAGTTTCGTTGTCCTGACTGTTGAATCACTCTTATACGATCCAAAAACTGAGAAGTTGATCTGGTCAACTCGCATGGAAACCCCTCGGGAAAACAACAGGCAGGAGTTAATGAAGAATCTTGCGGAAGAAACAATTGAAACCCTCAAAAGAGATGGTTTCATATAATATTATTTGCTCTATTCTCCCCTCACGATCAAATCGGCACAAGTATATGACAAGCTTTTATGCCGATCATGAATTTCATCCATGATTTTCCCCCAATTCAGTATAAGCAAATACCTCTCGTTCAAAACAGTTCGACTCCTCGCTATATGCATGAGTCTACTGTGCACAACTGATGCATTTGCTCAGAATCCCAGGAATTTAAATTTCTCCGGTATCCCGGAAGAGAAACGGCCTTCTGATGAACAGATCAACCAGGCCGTGCACATCGTTCGTTCGTACCTGATCCTCTACCGCACACCATTACAGCTGCTGCAGGCACCAGCTCTCAAAGTATTGGAAGTTGAGAATGAAAGTAATGCTTCCAGGGCCGGCATACAGGCGGGAGACTACCTTGAGAGCTATGACAGTATACGACCGGACACGATTGACACCTTACGTTCTGCAATAAAAAAATGCCGAAACTTTGGGCAAGA
>DATFMC010000036.1:0-13631 GCA_035267105.1 Geopsychrobacteraceae bacterium | reverse complement strand
ATGGAGAGCCGAAACCTGAAGGGTACAGACGAGAGCAACACAGAACAGAAGAGAAGACAGAGATTTTAAAACCATTTCTTCCTCTTAAAAAACCAGAGCATTCCACAGAGACATAAAATCATTATTCCCCAGACCATGGCGTAACCGTAGCGCCATTTCAGTTCAGGCATCGTTTCAAAATTCATCCCGTAAATACCAGCGATAAAGGTGAGCGGAATAAAGATTGAGGCCATGATCGTTAAAACCTGCATCACCTCGTTGGTCCGCTGACTGACACTCGACATATAAAGCTCAACCAGACCGGAGGCGCTGTCACGAAAACTTTCCACGGTCTCCTGCACCTGATGTCCATGGTCGTAAAGATCCCGCAGGAACACATTGGTTGTTTCATGGATGAGGGGGGATTCACTATGGAGCAGCTTGCCTATCAACTCACGGACAGGCCAGACCGTCTTGCGTAAAAAAATCAATTGCCCCTTCATCTGATGAACCTGCTGCAACAGCTCATGGGAGGGGTGATTAATTAACTCGGTCTCCAGGTAGTCGAGTCGATCACCAACTTTTTCAAGAATGTGAAAATAACTGTCGACAACAGAATCAAGCAGAGCGTAAGCCAGATAATCAGCTCCACGTTGGCGAATCCGGCCGCTTTTACGCAGCAGCCTCCCCCTGACTTCGTTAAACACATCGCCCGGTTGCTCTTGAAAAGTCAGGACGTTGTCAGCGGTCAGAACCATACTGATCTGCTCGGCCTGGATACGGAAACTTTGTTCATCAAAATAGAACATCTTCATAATGATCAGGGCTATATTTTCGAATTCTTCAAACTTCGGAGGATGGTTGGTGTTCAGGATGTCTTCAAGTATCAATGGATGAAGATCGAAAGCCTTGCCAAAAGCCTCCACCTGGTGGATGTCATGAACACCATCCAGATTAATCCAGCTGACGGTCCGGGGGTTCTTGAATTGCAGGCAGTCATCAAGGCTGACATCGCTTTGAGTAATATAATGGTCGTCAGAGTAGTCGATATACGAAAAGATCGGCCGCTCCATCTTTTGTTCGCCAACGTGAATCAACGAACCAGGAGGCAGGCCGATTTTTTTCGCCGGAGTGCGGAATAAAGATGTTACCGTCTGCAACGGCTTCAAAAATAAATCCATCTGATCTGGCCTCCATCGCATCATCATAGGTAGGGTTGAACAGAAAACTATCGTTCCAGACCATAGTCTTCATCATTCAGCGATGAAGTATAGGCGTCCATGGCTTCTTCCGCTTCTTCATGATCCGGAACTTTTGCCAGATGAATCAAGGCATCCCCCTCATAGGCCAGCGGAAGGTTGAGTTGGCCGATAATCACACCGGTATATGGGGCAAGAATATCTTCCCCACCTTCTCCGAAGGGATCACTCAGCGTCCCCAGCAAATGCCCTTTCTTAACAAGATTGCCCAATTTAGCTTTGCGAGAAAAGATACCGCTCATGCTGGCACGCACCCAACTGGTTCGATCCGTGATAATCGATTCTCGGGGCTTCGCTTTTCTGCTCGCGGCGAGCATGCCCGTGTGTCGCATGACCCTCAATATCCCTCGAAATCCGGTGCGGATAACCGATTCATTAAAATAGAGGGCTTCACCCCCCTCGTAGACCAGCACCGGCTTACCAAGCGCCGCAACGGCCTCACGCAAAGACCCCTCTCGCAGATCAGAAGGGACGATGACCGGAGCACCAAAGGCAGCCGCCAGAGCGACAGTCTCCTGATCATCCAGACAGGCCCTGATTTGAGGCAGGTTACTACGGAAATTTGAACCGGAGTGCAGGTCAACACCGAAATCGCAGCGGCTGACAATTTGAGCCATGAGCAAATAAGCGAGCCTTCCGGCCAGTGAGCCTTTTTCTGCCCCCGGGAAGGAGCGATTCAGATCACGTCGGTCGGGAAGATATCGCGAGCGCTGAATGAAACCGAAAGGGTTAGCAACCGGTATGGCCAGCAGGGTTCCCCGCAAGTTCATAAGCGTACGACTTGCCAGAAGGCGACGAATGATTTCCACGCCGTTGATTTCGTCGCCATGGACTGCGGCGCTGACAAACAAAACCGGACCGCTTCGCTTTCCATGGACAACCTGGACCGGCAGAGTCATTTCATTATGGGTGTAGAGGCGTGGCATTGGCAGTTCAATCGTTGCCCGCTCCCCAGGTTTCAGTGTAACCCCGCCAAATTCGAAAGCTGCAGCGCGCGTCATCCCTGCCCTCTGGTCTTGGTCCGATTAGGCTTGGCCTCGTTTTCAATAAATTTAATAATCATTCCAGCGACATTCTTCTGTGTCGCCGACTCAATCCCCTCCAGTCCCGGCGAAGAGTTCACTTCCATGACGACCGGGCCATGATTGGAGCGCAACAGGTCAACACCGGCAACATTCAATCCCATAATCCGGGCAGCCCGAACTGCGGTCGAGCGTTCCTCGGGGGTCAGTCTGGCGAGACTTGCGCTCCCCCCTCGATGCAGATTGGAGCGGAATTCACCCTCGAGCCCCTGGCGCTTCATGGCCGCGACAACTTTACCTCCGATTACGAAACAGCGAAGGTCAGCACCCTGTGCTTCTTCGATAAATTCCTGAACCAGGATATTTGCTTTCAGACCCCGAAATGCTTCAATAACACTTTCAGCCGCCTTATTGGTTTCAGCCAAAACCACCCCGATCCCCTGAGTCCCCTCCAGTAACTTGATCACCAATGGAGCACCACCAGCCAGAGTGATTAAATCATTGGTGAATTGCGTTGAATGGGCAAAACCTGTTACCGGGAGACCGATCCCTTTGCGAGCCAGAAGTTGTAAACTTCGAAGTTTGTCCCGCGAGCGACTGATGGCGACCGATTCATTGACGCTGTAGACACCCATCATCTCAAACTGACGAACGACGGCGGCTCCATAGAATGTTATCGAAGCCCCGATCCTCGGGATGATTGCGTCGAAGCCGACCAACTCCTCACCTTTGTAGTGAATTGAAGGGCGTTGGCTGGCAATCGCCATGTAGCAGCGCAACGGATCAATGACCCGTATTTCGTGACCCAGTTCTTTCCCCGCCTCGACCATGCGGCGGGTTGAATAAAGATTGGAGTTCCGGGATAAAATTGCAATTTTCATGAGAACCTCTCATTCATCAAAGGGACAAATCACCTCATCGGTCCAAAGACTATCTGGGGGAAACTTGGAGAAGCTGTAGTAGTTCTTTCAGGGTACTTTTGCCCCTGATTTTATGTTTTTCCGGAATTATATCGCACTATTACGATTCAGGGGGCTGAAGAATTCACTTAATTCGAATTTTTTCCGATCAATCTGTTATAAAAAGACCACATGAGAGCTGTCCACGCGAGGAGTCCCGCATGAGTATCATCTGGCCTGAGAGCCACCTGCCTGTAACGGTAAAAGAACTTGAATACATTCGGAGCAGGGTCGATTTCGGCTTTGTCCAAATGTTGAAAAAGTTAAAGCTGCCATCCGATCTCAGGCCCTTACTGAACGATCTTTACCTGCCCCTCTCTGCGTGGCTGGCCGGGCAGTGTCGAACCGACCACCCACAACTGGTCGGCATCAATGGTTCGCAGGGGAGTGGGAAATCGACCCTTTGCCATCTATTGAAGTATTTACTGGAGGCCGGGTTCGGGCTGAAAAGCTGTGTGTTGTCGATTGACGACCTCTACCTCACCTATGCCGAACGCCAGAAACTTGCCGAGGATATCCATCCCCTGCTGGCAACCCGTGGCGTTCCAGGCACCCATGATGTCTGTCTGGGGCGCCAGGTCTTCGACCGCTTAGCAAACGCAGCAGAAAATTCGATGACTCCGATTCCCCGCTTTAACAAGGCCAGTGATGACCGGTCACCAGAAACCGATTGGGACCGCTTCTGCGGCCGACCTGATCTGATTCTTTTTGAAGGCTGGTGCGTCGGTGCCAGACCGCAACCACCTCAGGCGCTGGAGCAGCCTGTTAACCAGCTGGAAGAGCAGGAAGATCCCTCGGGTCTCTGGCGCAGCTATGTCAATCAACAACTGGCGGGATCGTATCAGGATATTTTCGGACCGATCGACTTACTGCTGATGTTGAAGGTGCCTGGCTGGCAACAGGTTTACCAGTGGCGGAGCAAACAGGAACAACAACTGATTGCCAGCAACCCGATCGGGACCAGAACGATGGATGATCAGGAACTGCTCAGATTCATCATGCACTATGAACGCTTGACCCGCCATCAACTGCTTGAAATGCCGGGTCGTGCCGACCTGGTTATGCAGCTTGACACAACGCAACGGATCGACAGTCTTAAGTTGAGATAATGGCTGGCACCTGCCTTGCAACTCCAAACGGTGAACCCGACCATCAGGAGTACGACGGATGCGCCAGATTCTCATATTTACCGACCTTGATGGCACTCTCCTCGATCACCACACCTATTCCTACGAAGCGGCCCGACCAGCCCTGAATCAGATCCGCCAACTGGGCATCCCATTGATCCTCAGCACCAGCAAGACGGCCGCGGAGCTTAAAGTCTTGCGTTGCAAACTGGGAAACACCCATCCCTTTATCGTCGAAAACGGGGCGGCCATCTTTACCCCTGAAAACTACTTTACGACCCCATTCACAGCAACCGGATCAGATTCGGAACCGCAACTGACTGCCCATTTTTTCGGCAACACCTATACGGGTCTGATTGAAATCGTGCATCGTTTGCGTTCCGACAGAGGTTATCGATTTAGAGGTTTTGCCGATTTCTCTGTTGAAGAGGTGGCCCGTGAAACCGGTCTCGATAGCGGAAGTGCATTATTGGCCAAATCCCGCGAAGGATCGGAGCCGATTCGCTGGGACGACAGCCCGGAAGCATTGGCCCGATTTGCCGATGATCTGGCGCAACACCAGTTGCAGTTGCTTAAAGGTGGACGTTTCTATCATATCCTGCCGGAGGTCGATAAAGGGCTTTCGGTCAACTGGCTACTTGAACAATATAGGCAGGCAGCTCCAGACACTGACTTTTTCACTATCGCCCTGGGGGATGGATTGAATGACCTGCCAATGCTCGAAGCTGTCGACCTGGCGGTCGTGCTTCCAGCAGCGAATGGTGACCAGCTTGACACTCTCGGCGTCCAAACCCTGATGATGTCCGAAGCCGGGCCCGTCGGCTGGAACAGGGCACTGACCGATATCATTTCTGAACTCAACCCGAAAGGTTAACGATATGAGTGACTTTTACCAGAACGGCGTGATTACCACCTTGCACAACCTGACAGATCGACCACTGGAAGAATTGGAGAGCGAGCTGATAAAATTTTCCAAACGACGACCGATGTCGCTGGTTTTACCATCTCTCTTCTCCGAACTTGAAGGCCCGGCACTGGGTAAAATTGTCGACGATCTGAGTAAGGTTCCTTACCTTGAGGAAATTGTCATTGGTCTGGATCGGGCTGATGAAGAGCAGTTCGCCTACGCCAGAGACTACTTTTCCAGGCTGCCGCAACATCACCGGATTCTCTGGAATGATGGTCCGCGATTACGTGCAATAGACAAACTCCTGACCGACGAAGGACTGGCGCCCAGCGAACCGGGCAAGGGGCGCAATGTCTGGTTCTGCTTCGGCTATATTTTGGCATCCGGGCGGGGTAAAGCAGTCGCCCTGCATGACTGCGATATTGTCACCTACCAACGCGAGATGCTGGCGCGTCTGATCTATCCGATCGCCAACCCGGCTTTTAACTATCAGTTCTGCAAGGGATTCTATTCCAGGATTGCGAACGGGGGGCTGAACGGGCGGGTCTGCCGCCTACTGGTCACCCCCCTGCTGAGATCGATGAAACAAGTGGTCGGGCCTTCTGAATATCTGGAATATCTCAACAGCTTCCGCTATGCGCTGGCTGGGGAATTCTCAATGCGGGCCGAGGTGTTGAACGACCTGCGGATTCCGAGCGACTGGGGGCTGGAGATCGGCGTTCTGTCAGAACTGTTCCGGAATTATTCAACCAACCGGATCTGCCAGGTCGACATTGCCAACATCTATGACCACAAACATCAAGACCTGTCGCCGGATGATGCTCAGGCAGGGCTGTCACGCATGAGCACTGATATCACCAAGGCCGTCGTCCGCAAGATGGCGACCCAGGGGAATGTCTTCTCGCTCGAAACCTTCCGCACCCTTAAAGCAACCTATTACCGGATCGCCCTCGACTTTGTCGAACGGTTCTATAACGATGCCCTGATGAATGGCCTGACCCTCGACCGTCACAAGGAAGAGAAAGCGGTCGAGCTGTTTGCTGAAAATATCATGCGGGCGGGGGAAACCTTCCTCAGCAATCCGATGGAAACCCCCTTCATGCCAAGTTGGAACCGGGTAAGCAGCGCAATTCCTGATATTCTGGAGCGGATTTACGATGCTGTTGAAGAGGACAACAACCTATGACAAAGTAGTAAAACCAGCCGGGAAAGACTATATTCGACCCCAGAAAAAAAGTGACCTTGCTGATACCAACAAGGTCACTTTTCAACATCGGTTCCGTGTTGTCCCTACACCACCGTCTGACTGAACCATAAAACCTGATAGGGAGCCAGCTGCAAGAGACTGGTCGAAGATTTCAGCTCCACCTGATCAAGCAATTCAAACCAATCACCACTCAACTGTCCATCCAGGGATCCATCAAAATAAAGCGTCTGTGTCAGATCGGTCATATTGTGGACGGCCAGCAGCCGCTGACTACCATCCTGACTATATCTCCAGAAGGCGAACAGAGCATCACCGACCGGTATAACTTCCTGCCGTGCATCGGGGTGAAACGCCGCCTGCTGTTGACGGATTTTCAATCTGTGGCAGAGAGCATCAAAAACCCGCTTCTGCGGCGAGTTGCCAGCAGACAACTGATCGTTCAACTCATCAAATAACAGACTACGCCGATTAATCGCTCTGGCATGCCCCGTCTCCTCGACTCCCTGGTAGTCATTGGGCGTTGCCAGCAGACTGTGGATGTAGAGGGCAGGGATACCACGCAAGCCAAGCATCAGGGTCTGGGCCAGCAGAAAACGGGCGACCTGCCAGCAATCGGTGCCCAACCAGGTTCCGCTTAGCGCATCGAAATAGCCGATATTGATCTCGTAGGGAGATTCGCTGCCATCCGGCTTGGTCCGAGAGCTGACCAGTCCGCCAAACTGCTGCATACCGTTGAGCAGTAGCGCCAGCTCAGCGTCGGGGAGCAGCCCTTCCAGCGGTCGGAGGCCGACCCCGTCATGTGATGCGGTGAAGTTCAAAAAGGTGCAGCCGGGGGGAGAAATGCAGCTGCGTCTGGCCCAGGCATAGAGATAATGGCTGGTGCCACGAAACAGCCCATGCAACAGCAACGGGGCCAGACTGAACTGGTAAACCATGTGAGCTTCGTCGCTGTCCCCGAAATAGCTGCGATTCTGTAGCGGCGGCAGGTTGGTTTCGGTCAGAAGGACAGAATGCGGCGAGGCGACCTCCATCAACTCACGAAGCAGCTTCACCACCTCGTGAGTCTGCGGCAGGTTAATACAGGGTGTCCCGATCTCCTTCCAAAGAAAAGCGATGGCATCCAGTCGAATGAAGCGACTTTTCTGGCGAAGATAGAACAAAAGAATGCGAACAAATTCCAACAAAACCTGCGGATTGGAAAAATTCAGATCGACCTGATCAGCGCTGAAGGTTGTCCAGACATAACGCAGCCCGGAAGCTGTTTCCACCGGAGTCAGCAACGGGCTCTGCCTGGGTCGGATGACCTGACTGTTATCAAGAAGGGGGTCAGCAGTAATAAAATAATCGCTAGCAGGTGCGCGTTGCGCAACATAATCCTTAAACCACTGACTTTCACTGGAGACATGATTAATCACCAGATCGACCATCAGATCGAACCGCTCGCTGATCGCATTTACATCATCCCAATCACCCAGCTTCGGGTCGACCTGGTAATAGTCGATGACGGAGAAACCATCGTCGGAACTGTATGGGAAAAAGGGGAGAATATGGACCGTGCTGATCAGGCCTGGAAGCTGCTCGTTGAGGAACTTCTGCAAAGTATGCAGAGGAGCAACGCCCTCTTCCACGACACTATCACCATAAGTGATTAAAATGACATCATTCTGATTCCAGAGCCGGCAGGAGACAGGCTCGCTGACCATCCCGTACTGGAGCAATTCCTCGATAATCTGCTCCGCTACCGATGTAGAAAGCTCGGCCCCGTAAAGAGTTTCAAGTCGACAAGTCATCTGCTGACGGAATAATTTCAGCCGACTATCTTCTATTCTGTAACACATCACACACCACTCCAGATTTTTTTCGTTAAACAAGGTGCAGGACTCAGGCCAATATCATGGCAGAGAAGCACATAATGGATTGGGGTAAGGGAATGACTAGACTCAGTAAATCCAGATTGCAGTCAGACCAACACCTTTGCTCCCGGCAGACAGGGCAGGAACCCAGGCCGGAGGATCACTACCGAACAGGTGCCTGGTATCAAGGAGTGCCGGGATTGCAGCCAGCAACGTTAATTCGTCAGTCGAGAATCCTGTGGCATCCGATGCACCCATGATATCGCCTTTCTCATGACCTTTAAGAAAAGTCAAACAGACCGCCTAAATGGTGAGGTGAGAGACAACCAGGCCAGAATTGAAATTATCGATTTTTGCGGAGAGCTGATGTTCCTCTGCTATAACGCAGTGCCATTTCTGAGCCTATCCACTGCGGCTGAAATCCCGCTGTTGATACCTAAAATGATCTGATTTATTTTTGTCAAAAGCGGAATAGGTAAGCAGCAAGCCACTCATCTCAATCGAAGACCCCTTCAATCTAGCCAACGTGGCCAAGTTCATGAATCAGACAACCAGACATGAAGCCGAGCAGGAATGAGGGGCTGTGGTCTTTAAGGTCTCGGTATTGCCAGGGTTCGGCATGGGCTGGAGAGGTGAAAAGTATTGCACCAAGAGCCATAACCCATCGAAATGATTTATATCGACAAGAAAGTAATGAAATCTACCAGAGCACTGTCACTGTAAGAATGTCACTGTAGCTACCAACCGGGGCATTCTGACCCGCCGGAATCCTACCGTAAACCTTGGCATTTAATGGCGACTCTTGCGTAACATTTTCGATGCGGTTACTGGAACCACCAGTCCCATCACCCCAGATTGTACCGCCCCCGGCGTCCATATAGAGATTGTAATTCAACATGGATCCAGAAGCGTCTGTCATAAACCGCTGGGAAAAGGATCCCGACTGACCTGCACTGATGGAGACGCTCACGGAAAGTGGTGCGGCCTTATTTTTAGCCTTGATATTGCAGGTGACTCCTATATCCCCGGTTGTGCTTGTTGTGGCGGGAGCCAAAGCATTATAGCTACCAAAAGCCACCCCTGTCACCGTGATGTTGCATTTAAAAGCCGATGCACTGGCAGGTAAGAGAATTACCAGACACAAAATGAGCAGCAGATTTCTACGAAAAGGAACTTGTCTTCGCAAAGGCTTACCTCCTAACAGCATTCTGTCCTTCTGCTTACTTCGCAACTGATTCTCTCTCTGAGGTTGAGCTGGGGCTAGCAGCAAGTTCAGCTTGATCGCTGCCGGAAACGAAATCTGATCCAGACACCTGATCTTGACTCTTGTTCAAGTTTTGTTCTGATGGTAGCTCGTTCTCCGCTACAGGGGAACAGAATATCTCTCCTAAATCAAAATATTGCTCATCCGTTTCGGGGATATTCAACTTGAAGTGGCATATGTCACCAATTTCAGACGTTGCCTGCCCATCATAACGACCGGGAGAGAATACAGACTCTGCAGCTGAAGCCAAAGCAGCACAGCCCCCTTCAGAGACATCTGAGTCGGATTCAGTCATCGAACCAGGATCGTTGTCAAAATAGAATTCGCCTCCATTTCCGGTATAGAATTTGGATCTTCCTTTCGCACTCAACAATTCACCTTCATAAAACTCAAGAGGCCTGCGTTCCCCACCGATACTGCCACTAAGCACACCCGTAAATGCCTGATATTTCTGAACAGGGAAGAAAAGGCAGGAACCGCTTCTGTATGGTGGAGAGACAGTAATATTCACCTGAGGCATGAGGTATTCTATTGAAATATCATTATCTTCCAGGGTGACATTATTATTGTAGAATGACGTCAGGCTGGGCACAAACAGATGGCCTCGCTCATCTGTCCTTCCGATGTCCTGTCCATTCGCTTTAATTTTGACGCCTTCAATATTATTAACGGAGACGAGTCCAAAACTATCCGTAACCGGTCGGGTCAGTCCATACTCACCGCCAAGCGAGACGATAGCCCCAGATGCAGCGACCCGAATACTTTCGCTTTCAGTATTTAAGTTGATTTCTCCACGATAAGAGCCATAAGGAGCGTTCCATTGCCCTCCCGGGTTGAAGGCATAGATTTCAGATGAGCCACTATCCTCACGTTCAAGAAATCCCCACCAACCCAATCCCTCGCCAACGGGAATATCTTTCCGCACCTCTATGGTCTGCGAATTACGATCCGTCGCCTGCTGGATTGATGAAGTCAGTGTCTGATTGTTATCAAAATAATAGCTTAAGCTGAAGTAAACCTCTTCTCTCGACTCATCACTTTCAATCGCCCTGAAGTTACAACTCAGCGAATATCGTCTACTCAATCGTTTTGAGTAAGTAACTAAAGTGGAATGTTCATCACTCCCCTGCTGATACTCTGTGAGTGCCAATGCCAGTGCCATTGAACCTATTTTATGGGTGGTGTATCCCACCCCAAACCTGACAACAGACTTGCTGTTGTTTTCAAATTCCTGTCTCTGGAGGTTTTGATAATTATCACTGTAATTCGTCCAGGAGAAACGGGCATTGAAGTTGCGATTTCGATACTCATAGTTGAACATACTGGCCCAACCTGAACCATCGTCACCACCACTCCCGGAGATATCCAACCCTACAATTCCGAATTCCCTGATCTTGTAGAAAGATTCAATCCCCAGATTAAACAGACCGTTCCCGGCTTCGGATCTTCCGCCAAAATTTACGTCATCGCTATAGCCATACTTGTGCCACGCGGAAAACACAGCATCCGAATAGCGACTATCATCCAACCCGTAATCGCGTCTTATTGTTCCAAGATTGTAACTGTACTCACTTAACCCTTTGCGTAACATCAGGTTAGAAAAGTAAAAAGGCGAAGCAATTCTTCGGACCCGCCCAAGTGCGTCAGTCACTTCCACAACAATATCCTGGGAGCCACCACTATTGTGGAAATTCTGCAATTCAAATCGACCTGGCGGTAGCTCTTCCTTGCGCAATCTTACGCCATTTGAATAAATAGCAACCTCGGAGGGGAGAGGAAGCTGGCCAGAATAACTATAGAAAGGGTACTCAATAAAATATGGATCAATCTGGTAAGTTTTTGAAATACTGAGGCCACCGAAAATAATCCGACTACCAAGAGAACCTGAGCTAGCGAGGGCATCACCGAAAATAAAGCGGCGTACCTTATCGCGCTGATCATAGGTAAAGTTGCTGTTCAAGCGGACAAAGCTGCGCTCCTCAGGATTTTCAGTGTACAGGGTATCTGTATAGAAAAAAATATCGTTTCTTCGAATTCCCAGCTCATTTAATAGACTAAGGTTCTGTCGCTGGAAGCTACCGCCCCCCTCAGTCCCAGCCTCTAAATTAAGCCCATAATTAAAAAACATACTGTTTTCTTTAGGAAAATAAACCTGCTGCTTCTGACGAGGAAACATGTCGATGGTTGTAACGGGAAGTAACTCTGGTGCGACCGTCAGAACAAGCGTCAGGGTTTCTTCATAAAACACAAATTCAACACCATCCATCGAACGAAGAGAAACATAGTCATCACCATCAACGGTTATCTTTCGGGCAGGTGTTCTCTGAACTCCCATGGCACCCAAATCGGCAACTGATACCAGGAAATCGCCATCGTCCTGCAAAATGGCGAATAGATCAGCTTTTACTTCTGTGTTTAGCTCAGCGGCAACAATGATGTACTCTGAAGCATAAACGTCTAAACTGAGGGTGATACTGAGTGGAAGGACAATAGACAGAAAAAGAGAAGTGACGAGCAGAGAGAAGCGGCTTGAGAGAACTTGTAGGATGTATTGCGTAATCATTCAGACAATGGTGGAAACTTATCCGAGCCAATAAAATCGACGGCTTTGAAGAGTTCCATTCTGTCCGTAACGATCTTTAGATCAATAGTCTTCAACGAAGAACGGACATTCGATGGAACCTCGGTTTTATGATACTGGGTAGCACCCGCCAAGACATACCAACCTTTCAACTCCTGATTGAATAGCTGTTGACCTGAATCATCTTTGCCGATGACTTCGATACGAGTGGTGCGAAAATGGGTATTTCCGACATTTTTTACGGAGAAGTTAATGTGACCATCCTCAATTTTAATATCGGCAATCTCGCCGGAGATGTTTTCTTCCAGAGGTTGAACAAAGATAGGTGCGCCAAACTGCAGAGCAACAGCAACCTGACTTGAACGTGATGTTGGGGAGACAGCCTCTTTGATATAAAGCCGAAAAGTCTGCTCATTCTTAATGGCCGGAGCCTTGACTCCAACGCGGATCACCCGCTCACTGTTCGGCTTGATTTGCAAAACCTTTGGGAAAAAAATCAAATTTCGGGTGTCGGAATACTGATCCTTCCCGGCACCGTCCTGTTTCCACTCTTTCGCCATGACACTGACTTGTAAAATATCCTCACCGGTATTCCTGACCGTAATGACACCACTTTTTGTTTTGTGGCCGAGATCAAGGCTGATAGGAACAACCTGCCACTGAGCTGCATGGACACTCGCCGAAAAACCTGTGACCACGAACAGAACAATGGATAGGAGTAAAACGGCACCGGATCGCAATTTATATGAGAGATATTTCATGCTCAGAATCTATCTCAGGTTCGTGTTTTTTTCAATAAATGAATTGTAAGACGAAGAAGCTACGGTAGAAGTGTCAATATTACCGAGTCTGTGTAGGTTCCAATGTTAGCAGTTTGATAATCCCCCCCAAGAATGCTCCCGCCAATAACGACATCTTGATTCACACCCTTGGGAACATTACCTGAAGCGGGCGTCAGCGACAAACTGTACGGAATTTTCTGGGTAGGATCTGTATCATGGGTCATTTTGTATGTATCCAGACCACCGTCATCCGACATCAAGTAAGACGCTATCGGGACACTCCCGTTGCAAACAATTGAGACCATAACACTGGCATTCACTGTTATGGCATTACTCGGATCGAGTAGCCCAAAATCCAGGATTGGGTTTTTGGTAACAAAGCGACACTTGCTCTTCGACAGAATCGTCGCTGAAACAGTGAGCGTACTGGTTCCCCCTCCAACTGCAACCATCTGCAGCGGTATCAGCCAAATTAATGCTGTTAAAAGGAGAAGTCCTAACCGTTTCATGATCCCGTCCTGATAAATGAGTTTGAAGGGACGTGTCATTAGTCTAAACTTATTAACCTGCTACTGATCAAAAAAAACGGGGGAAGATTTGAGCCTCTTCCCCCGCATTACGTCTCAAAAAATCAAGGAGTGATGGTCAGGGTGACAACCTCAGAATAGGTGTCAGCAGCAAAGTTGGTATA
>DATFMC010000035.1:0-10216 GCA_035267105.1 Geopsychrobacteraceae bacterium | reverse complement strand
GGGATCGATAAATTTTACGCTGCGGGCGATCAACTGCAGCGGATTGTCCAGATCATCCTCTTGTTTCGGCAGCAGTTCCGGGTAGTACCTGTCGTTCAGGATGGTAAAGCCCAGCCCGGACATATGAATCCGCAATTGATGCTTCTTGCCGGTGATCGGGTAGAGCAGAAAATGGGCCCGGTTGTTTCTGAAGTCCACCAGTTTGATTCTGGATCGGGCGTTGATTTCTCCCCGGGTGGTTTTACTCCGAAACCAGGTGTCCGCCCGGACCAACCGATTCTCGACCAGCCACTCGTCCTCAAGCGGGCAAGCAGGCAGCTCAGAGAGCGCTTCGTAGGTTTTCTCGATCTTCCCGTTGAGGAAAAGTCCACCATACAGCCCACGCGTTTTCCGGTTCATGGAAAACATCACCAGCCCCGAAGTCTCGCGATCGATTCTGTGCAATGGCACCAGATCATAGTTGCCAGTCTTCTTCCGCAGTCGATTGAGCAGGCATTCATCGACATAGGGGCCTGAGGGGGTGATCGGCAGAAACGGGGGCTTGCAGGCGACGATGATTTCATCATTCTGAAAGAGGATCTCCTCTTGCAGGGGGATGGTCGGTTCCTCTGCCACTTCGCGGAAATAATAAAGCTTTTTTTGCGGAAGGTAAGGGGTTTTACTGGTGACAGGGGTACCTGCTTCGTCCAGCACCTTCTCCTCAGCGATCCGTTTCAGCCATTCGGACTTCTCGACCCGGGGAAACCGCTGCACCAGAAAATCGAGGATGGCGGGGTAGGGCTTTTCAGTATTGGGCATGCAGACGCATGATCGATATTGTGAAATCCCCATCGGGTGCAGTCCTTGAAAAAACAAGAAGGAGAGTCAGTATCTAAACGACAGACATGAACCTAGAACAGTTGCGGATAAACGACAAGAGGGAATCAGACTTTAATCATGGAGATGAGATCAAGGGCTCTCATCTTTTACCACCGAGGCATTGAGATAAGGTTTTCCGGTTAATCGTCGCTGATATTCGATTTTTAAGATCATTGCAGGCAGGTTGGGCGATTCAAGCCATGTTATTGAACCCGGTAAAATAAGCCGTTTTGGGGCAGAGGCTCTGCCTCTGTGTGCGGCTGTCGCAGCCACTTCCGGCTACTTCGCTGGATAGACCTGTTTTCTATCAGCAAGGATCAGTATTTACGGCTTTTAAATCTGCCCGCATGTCAGCAGGGAACAATATTCACTGTCCCGGTCGTCTGATCAAAAACAACCTTTATTTTCTTATTCCTGAACTGCTGAAGAACCTGCTCCACCTTATCTTCCAGCGAACAACCAGCATCTGCCCAGTCCGCACCATCCCTGGTCACGAATTCCTGTATCATTCTTCTTAACGTTTCGGGTTCGATCTGGTCGTAGGGAACCTCTATCCCTTCTTCAGTTTGTCTGTTTTGTGACATGACTGCCCTCGACAGAAATAAACTTCGCCTAATAGATTTTCCGCTTCGAAAAGGTCGAACCGAGCACGCTGAAGGTGTTCTCAACAACGAACAGGGCGTATTGGTCGGTGGTGAATACGATCTCTTCCAGCCGTTTGAGCTGAATATTGTTGGTGACCACCATCAGCACAGTTCTGTCCCGTTTGTGGTAAGCGCCAACTGCGGGCAGCATGGTGGTTCCAATCTTCAGGTGGGTCATGATCTTGTCGGCGATCTCTTCCGGGTTCTCAGAGACAATAAAGGTCAATTTGCGCTGATTGAACATCGAAAGCACATAATCGACGGTAATCGAGGTGACAAAGACACCGATCATCGAGGCGATGACCAGGTCGTTGTCCAGACCGGCAAAACTGAGCGTAAACAACAGGACGTTAAAGCCGAAATAGACCTTGCCGACGCCGATGTTGAACTTTTGGTTCAGGGTCACGGCAACGATGTCCAGGCCGCCGTTGGAACCGAGCGAGCGCAAGACCATCCCTGCGCCAGCTCCGAGCAATGCGCCGAAGACAAGTGCAGCATAAAGTTGGGTGCCGATCTGGATCTGAAAATCGATGAGCTGGTAGAACAGGGTGAGCAGCGCCATGGCCAGGCTGCTGTAATAGAGGAATCGACGCGAGATAAAAATGTAGCCGAGAATAAACATCGGGACGTTCAGCAACGCATAAATCAGGCCCGGATTAAGCAGCTCGGTTTTGTAGTAGATCAGAGAGCTGACACCGAACAGTCCACCCGGAACAAAGCCATGCTGGATGGCAACCGATTTCAGGGCGATCGCCTGGATCAGGGAACCGATAGTGATCAGGCCGCAGTTCGAGAAGACGGAATAAGCAAATGCTTTTTTTGTTTCAGTCATGGCGTAGCTCTTTCAAAAGCAAAATTTTGTGAATCTAATAATGCGGCGGGATATTGCTCCCGATAAAGAAGCATGTCAATTCTTTAATCCTTTTTCAGGGCTAAAATTTAATTTTCACTGCGTGGATGCTGAAAAAAACAGACTCTGTGTCTCCGTGATACGTTTGCTCTAGTGTCTGGCAAGGCTTCTGACCAGTTCCTCTTCCCCCTGCCGACCGAGCGCATGTAATGCTTCAACAGCACTCTCCGCGTATTCTTCGGCATCACCTGTCAGGCAGGCAATGAGAAAAGCGGCAAGTTCGGCTTGCGCGGTGGCGTGCCTTTCTGCCGGGGTTCTTTTTTTGCCCGCTTTCAGCCAGAGGGCTTCAGAGCGTTGTTGATGTAGGGTTCTGGCTTGTCCAACAATCTCCAGACGTTGGGCCAGTGATTGCTTATCGCCTGTTTTGAATTCGTCCACCAGATTCTCCGGAAAGTTCTCCTGGATCAGCTCTGCGAGTCGTAATAATTTATTTTTCACGATGACCTCATGACCGGTGTGTTGTTTGAGTCTGATCCCCGGTTGTCTCCGTTGGCAACCTGAGAAGATAAAGGGTGACGCTAACTGCAATCACCAGCAGCCCGCCTTGAATCCAGTAATTAGAAAGCATCAGAATAGAGAACAGGATACTGCACCAGATCAGCGCGATAGCCCTGATTTTACTTGTGCGGGGGATACCACCACCCTGCAGGTAAGGCCGAATTATCGGTCCGAGTTGGGCATGCTCAAGCAACCAGAGATAAAAACGTGCTGAGCTGCGGGCAAAACAGCCCATTGCCAGCAGCAGAAATGGAACAGTGGGAAGAACCGGTAAAAACATCCCGAAAATCGCCAGAATGACAGCGAGACAACCGGTGCCAAGGAGAAACCAACGAAGTGGCGGGCTGAGTGGTTTTGGCGTTTGTTCTGGTGATTGATTCATGCTTGTCATACTAGTCGATTCCGAGATCAAGACGAAAGGAAAAGAAAAAGAAATTGCCTGCACATATGCCGCAGCATCAGCAGGGTTGCGGCTGGTCTGGTCGGTTAAGGGCTGGTTTATGCCTGGCTGTTTTTGTTGTCAGTGCTCTTCAGAAGTTTCGCAGGGCCGACCAGTTGAGACCAGCGTCGTTGAGATACGGTGAAGCGCTTCTCGGGACCCGTGAGTTGCAAATTGAAAATAGCGAAAAAGTTTACGCCTTAAATTGGCAAGGCTGCTATATTGGTAACTGATCCCTATCTCTTGCTGACTGAAGGATATTCATGACTTCTTCCAGAAATCATCGAGACTCTGAAAAGCAGGACCGCCTGGTCGCCGAAATGCGCAAGGAACAGAAATTGCGCGAGGCGGGATACCGGGAGCAGGCCCTGAAACTTTTTCCTCCGGTTTGCGGCCGCTGTTCCCGTGAGTTTGAAGGAAAAAAGCTTCGAGAACTGACGGTTCATCACAAAGATCACAATCACGATAATAACCCGCCAGACGGCAGCAACTGGGAAGTCCTCTGCATCTACTGTCATGACCATGAGCACACCCGGGGCATTCAAGCGCAGCGCAGCTCTGATGACTCCTCCGGGCAGACGAGCGGCCCGACGCTGGCCCATTCCCCTTTTGCCGCTCTGGCTGACAAGCTGAAACAGTCGAAATAGAGATCGATGCCTGATACCATCATCCTCAATTACAAGTTGACCAAAGATCTCTGGCGTCAGTTCTTCGAAGCGCACTATCGTTGTGATCGATCTTTGAAGCTGCGTTATCTGTGGGGTGTGGTCTGTATCGTGATCGGCTCACTCGGATTTGGTGGTTTCTACCATTCGCCAGTGATCGCAACACTGCTGATGGTGACCGGTTTCTTCGGCGTGCTGTCGAAATCGATCCTGGTCATCAAGTCTCTACGCAGGGCTGGCCAGCATCCGTTTTTGGGCCGGGAGTTAACGGTTTCGATTTCGCCGGAGGAAATTTCGGTGCGCAGTGGTAACTCGGGCTACGCGCAGCCCTGGGATAATTTTATCGGTTATCGTAGGCTTGAGCCCGGTTTTCTTCTCTATCATGACCAGCACGCCTTCTTTTTCATACCAATGGCTTCCATGACGGCTGGCTACGCAAAACGCATTGTGGAGATTCTGGATGAGGGGAACGTGCCGAGACTCTGAACCAGTTTAGCTCTGAGCGAATGAGACTGCTGCGACTCTTCTGTTCAAGCTCATGACCATGCGCTTTGCCCGGGATTATAAACCTGACGCAATGATATCTGCGGCATGGCAGAAAGAATCCGTAATAAGATGACCGAACAACAGAGTAATGATCCCTTGCACGGGGTGACCCTGAAACAGATCGTCACCGGTCTGGTCGAGTACTATGGCTGGCAGGAGTTGGGGCAGAATATTGAGATCCGCTGTTTCACCAGCAACCCTTCAATCAATTCCAGTCTCAAGTTTTTGCGCCGCACACCCTGGGCGCGGAAGAAAGTCGAGGCATTGTACCTCGCCATGAAACGTATCGACTGGTAGTCATTTCCGCGCAAGCAATGCATAATAGGCCCATGTCACTATCCTCATTTACAACCTTCAGTCATTCAAACCGGCGGATGCTTCTCCTGCTGGTCGCCAGCCATCTGCTCTGGAGCGTCAGCGTCCTCGGTCTCTGGACCATCGGAGGCTTTTTTGAAGTGGCGCCCCCCTGGTTGTCGGGGCTCTTCATGGTAGTTCAGTTGTATGCAGCCGCCCAGCTGCTCCTGCCGGCCCTGTTGTTGCAACCAGAGCCGCGCAGCCGCCGTTTCTATCTGTTCTGGTGTGTGCTTCTGGCTTCCGGTGTCTGGTTCCTCAATCAGCTGACGCCAACAGGTGCCTGGCTGTTGGTATTGACTGCGCTCAGGTCCGGATTACTGCTGTTGGTCGCGACTCTGATCGGGGTGGCGCTGGCCCGTTATATCAGGCGTCTGTGGGAGCTTGTTCCGGTATGTGTGGTCATGTCCCTGGCCGATTTTTATAGTTGGTACGCAGGTCCGACGGCAGGGTTTGCGGAGCAGATCAAGGAATATTATCTGTCGCCCGAGGGCCCGCCACCGCTTATCGATATGGTTCTGATCAAACTGGCTTTCCCCAGTGCTACCGGTCTGGCTCCGGCCTTCGGACTTTCCGACTGGATTATGGTGGTCTTTTTTGCCGTTGTCGCCAGTCGTCATGACGTCAACGACAACCTGTTCGGTGTCAAAGGTGAAACCCTGGCGCTGCAGGGGCGGGCCGGGCGCTATCTTCCGGTGTCGGTTGTTGCTTTATTTGCGGCAATTGTGCTGGCACAGACAACGGGCCTGTTTATTCCCGTGTTGCCACTGATTGCCCTGGTCATGCTCCTCTGGTACGCTGCCCGCTACGCGATTCTGCAATGTCGCGCCTGATCCATCTTCGCCCAAAGTCGTAAAAGCATGAATGAACTGACCCTCCTGATCGACGGAAGCGTTAATGCCCAGTCAAAACTCGGCTACGGGGCTTACCTTGTGATGTCCGATCCGGAGCTTGCTCCGGCGGAGCTGAAAGCGCGCGTCAGGGTGCGACGCTTTGAACAGACCTCTTCAACCAGGCTCGAATTACAGACCTTGCTCTGGGCACTCAGTGAAATTCAGAACTCAGGCCGCAAGCTGATGATCCTCACCGACTCACAACATATTATCGGTCTGCCGGAAAGACGGGAGCGCTTGGAGAAAAACGATTATCGCTCCAGGACGAATAAACGTTTGAATAATTATCGACTGTATCAGGAGTTTTATCGCCTGACCGATCAACTCGATTACGAATTGGTAAAAATTCGCGGTCACCAGCCAGCGAAACATAAAGATAAGCTCGATGAACTTTTTACCCTGGTGGATCGCGCAGCGCGCAAAGCCCTGAGGGATGCGGTATGCTGAAATGCCACTCGGTCCGGTCGCCGGATTTATCAGCAGGAGAGTGCTGCAGATGACACTTGAGATAAGCAGGATACAGCAACAGATTGCCTTTATCGAAAGCCTGGATCAGCTCAAACAGGTTCTCAGGCAGAACCTGGTGATGGATGAATCGCGCCGGGAAAACAGCGCCGAGCATTCCTGGCACATTGCTGCCATGGCGATGGTGCTGGATGAATATGCACCGCAGGCGCTGGATCAACTGCGGGTGCTGAAGATGCTGTTACTGCACGACGTGATCGAGATCGAGGCGGGGGATACCTTCTGCTTTGACGTGGAAGGGAACAGGGACAAGCAAGAGCGCGAGCAGGCTGCCGCCGATCAGGTCTTCGGTTTGTTGCCCGCCGATCTTGGTGCCGAATTTCGTGCGCTCTGGGATGAGTTTGAGGCCGGTGAAACTGCCGAGGCCCGTTTTGCCAACTCTCTTGACCGTTTTCAGGTTCTGCTGCAGAATTTCAACACACGCGGAGGCACCTGGCGCATTCACGATATCGAAAAAGAGCGGGTCCTGCAGCGGATGCTTCCGATCAAAGAGGGGATACCGGCACTATGGCCGGTGGTGGAGCACTACCTGGATGAGGCTTGTGCAACGGGACTGCTCAAGGAGTAAACCTTAAAGAAAAATATCGATAGTGGCGTCTTGCCGAAGCTGCCGGGACCATTCCTTATGGCGCTTATCGGTATTGTCCGACTTCAGAATCCAATAACTACGAAACGAATTTTTTTATGTCCTTCTCATCCTTCGGATTCTCCGACCTCCTGCTGCAGGCTATCAACGGAAGCGGCTATGTGACCCCGACACCGGTCCAGCTCAGGGTGATCCCCGCCGTTCTTGCCGGGCGGGACGTGATGGCTGCGGCGCAGACCGGCACCGGAAAAACGGCCTGTTTCGCTCTGCCGTTACTGCAGCGTTTGGGCGATCGACCGAAGTTGAAGTCGAATCATGTTCGCGTTCTGATCCTGACGCCGACCCGTGAACTGGCGATGCAGGTGGAGCAGAGCATCGCCGACTATGGCAAATATCTTCCACTCAAATCGGCTGTGGTCTACGGCGGAGTGAAGCTCAATCCGCAGATGATGAAGCTGCGCGGAGGGGTCGACCTGCTGGTGGCGACGCCGGGGCGCCTCCTCGATCTGTTCAGTCAGAACGCAGTGAAGTTTGCGCAGGTTGAGACCCTGGTGCTGGATGAGGCTGACCGGATGCTCGATATGGGGTTCATCGGCGATATCCGCAGGATCATTGCCCTGCTGCCGGGCAAGCGTCAGAACCTGCTTTTCTCCGCCACCTTCTCTGATGAGATTCGCAAGCTCAGCAGGGGGTTGTTGAACAAGCCGCTGGAAATCGATATCAGTCCGCGCAATTCGACGGCGAAGAACCTCAAACAGTGCGTTTATGAGGTCGATAAGGGGAAGAAATCCGCTCTGCTCAGTCATCTGGTGCGCAACAAGGGGTGGGAGCAGGTGCTGGTCTTTGTCCGTACCAGGAATGGAGCAGACAACCTGGTCAAAAAACTGGTCAACGACGGTGTCGCGGCTGCAACGATCCACGGAGACAAAAGTCAGGGAGAGCGGGCTCGTGCTCTTGCCGAATTCAAGGAAAATCGAACCCGCGTGCTGGTTGCCACCGATGTCGCTGCACGGGGTATCGATATCAATGAGCTGCCGCATGTGATCAATTTCGACCTGCCGAAGGTTGCCGAAGACTATATCCACCGCATCGGGCGGACCGGCCGGGCCGGCTGCGAAGGTGAGGGGATTTCCCTGGTCAGCGCCGATGAGGTCAAGCTGCTTTCGGCGATCGAAGGTCTGATCAGGCAGACCCTGGTGCGCGAGGTGGAGACCGGATTTATCCCGAAGCACAAAGTTCCGTTGACCCGTCAGATGAAAATCCGGCCGAAAAAGCCGAAAAAAGGGAAGACCTCAGCGAAGTCGGGTGAAGGGCGAAAAACGAAGAGTGAGCAGGAAAATGCTGATAATAAACCGCGCCGGGGTCGCAAAGTACAGGATGCTGAACAGTTTGGAGGCCGGGGGCGCAGAGGTCAGCAGACAAGAGATGGTAGCGCACCACCGACAAGGAAGCGGACCACGGAGAAACCGAAATCGGGACGCCGTACCCCGAAATAGAAACGATCTATAAATAAAAAGGATGGACAATTCATTGAGCGATCAATCCCGTAAATCACTCTTGTGTGAACTTGCTTCTGAGGTTGCTGGCAGTTCGTTGTTCGATGAGCCATTGACCCGGCACAACAGCTGGGAGATTGGCGGCCCGGCAGATCTGCTGGTCGAAGCGAGCGATCAGCATCAGGTCACCACCGTTGTACATTTTGCGCGTAAACATCAAATTCCGCTGGTGGTGATCGGGCAGGGAACCAATTTGTTGTTCGATGATGCCGGGGTGCGTGGCGTCGTATTGAAGATCGGTGGACGGATGTCCCGAATCAACATCGACGGACAACGGATTGTCGCAGAAGGGGGCGCCTGGGTTCCGCAACTGGCGAGACAGTCGATGCGCGCCGGGTTGAGCGGACTGGAGCATTGCATCGGTATTCCCGGAACTGTTGGTGGGTTGGTGATGATGAATGGCGGCAGTCAGCGCAAAGGGATCGGGGAAAATATCAGCCAGGTCCGGGTTGTCACTGCAGAAGGAGACTCGCGGGTTCTCAGTCAGGCGGAGTGTCAGTTTTCTTATCGGCACAGTGCCCTGCAGGGGACCGGCGCGGTGGTGGTCGAAGTCGAGCTGGAGTGCGCGAGGGGAGGGATTGGCGAGATTCGCCGTGAGATGGTTTGTGACCTGCGAAATCGGCGGCAGAAGTTCCCCCGCAAGCAGCCGAATTGTGGATCGGTTTTTCTCAGCACTGCAGAGATGCATGCCAGCGTCGGTGCGCCGGGAAAAATTATCGAGGAGGCCGGGTTGAAAGGGACCCGCATCGGGCAGGCCGAAATCTCCCGGCAACATGCGAACTTTATTGTCAATCTGGGTGGGGCGTCTTCGGCTGACGTGTTGGAGTTGATTGGCCTGGTTCGTCAGAGAATTCGCCAGGCGATCGATTTTAAGCTGGATTGTGAGGTTCGGTATGTGAGTCCGGCGGGGGTGGTTATGCCAGCGCATCTTGCGCTGAGCTAGCTGTTGAGAGGGGAGACTTGGTCGTTTTGAGGCTTGTCTCGTTTTATATTGTTTAGAAGGGTAAACAAGGTCGCGGGGTTGCGGCCCCGCACACCGCCTTCATTTCTTTGTGCGCCCAAAGAAACGAAGCAAAGAAACGCGCCCGACCTCCTTGCCCTACGGGTACCCTGCATTCCACAGATGCTTTGAGGATCGGCAAAAACTCGCCTTCGGCTCAGACATTTGCCGATCTGTTTCTCAAATCATCTACTCCTTTTCGGCTGCGTCACACGGGGTGGTGGGTCAAGGTCGATCATTTGCATTACATTCCCCTTTGCCACCGCTGGAGCGGAGTTGATATTTGACGAAGAAGCGAGGAATGTCCGAAGCCCGCAGGGCAAGTTTTGCGAGCGCGTCACATATCGACGGAGCGGAAGGGACCTGACAGCTTCATCGTCAGGCGGAGGCATTGGGGTCGTTTTCTTTTGCTTCCGTTTTCTTTGGCGATCCAAAGAAAATGAAGATGCTGGCGGGCATCCCCGCCGGTCTTGAATTTGATTGTTGTTTGTTATAAGTCCAACCCATGGTCGCGGGGTTGCGGCCCCGCACTCCGCCTTCATTTCTTTGTACGCCCAAAGAAACGAAGCAAAGAAATGCGCCCGACCTCCTTGTCCTTCGGGTTTCCTCCATTTCACAGATGCTTTGAGGATCTGCAAAACTCGCCTTTGGCTCAAACATTTGCCGATCTTTTTCTCAAATCATCTGTTCCATTCCGGCTGCGATACACGGGTTGTGGATCAAAACAGATTTGCTTCTATTCCCC
>DATFMC010000034.1:0-77523 GCA_035267105.1 Geopsychrobacteraceae bacterium | reverse complement strand
TAACAAATTTAAAAAACATAAAAATATAAAATCATAAAAAAAGTAATGCACTGCGTGTCGAGATTAGAGCTTCAGGGTGCTTGCAAAAATCAAGGTGTTTTGCTATTTTCTAGCGTTGGATTTTAAAAGAAAAAAGATATGCAAGATTAACAATTCACAGTTGTTAATAAATTGTGGATAAAAAGGTAATAATATATGGAGCGTCTCTGGTTAGAAACAATGACTCACCTTGAAAAAAAGGTCAGTCCTCATAATTTTTCCACATGGTTAAAGCCGTTAGTCTTTATCGGTATAGAAAAAGAAAAGGTGACCGTCGAGGTACCCAATAAATTTTTTTACGATTGGATAAACGAAAATTATAGAACCTTATTAGAAAAAACAATGTCTGATCTGGGTGCATCCAATTATCAAATTAAAATATTAATAGATGAAAAAAAGAAGCAAGATAAAATAACAGAAAAAAGTTCGAAAAATTATAAAGACGTTGTCATTAAACAAAAGAATAAAAAAATAGAAGATCACTTTCAAAATCTTAATAAAAAATATACTTTTGAAAGTTTTGTGTCAGGACCATCAAATCAATTTGCACACGCTGCTGCAATGGCAGTAGCTAATAATCCAGCAACAACATATAATCCTCTTTTTATATATGGAGGAGTTGGTCTTGGTAAAACTCATATTGTTCATTCTATAGGAAATGAAATAATATCTAAAAACAGAGAGATTAAAGTATGTTATTATTCATCTGAAAAATTTATGAATGAACTTATAAATTCTTTAAGATATGCAAAAATGGATGAATTTAGAAATAAATTTAGATCAATGGATGTTCTTCTTATAGATGATATTCAATTTTTAGCTGGAAAAGAAAGAACTCAAGAGGAGTTTTTCCATACCTTTAATGCCCTTTATGAATCACACAAACAGATAGTTGTTACTTCAGATAAATTTCCAAAAGAAATGCCAGGGCTTGAAGAAAGATTAAGATCTAGATTTGAGTGGGGATTGATTGCAGATATACAAACACCAGATATTGAAACAAAACAGGCTATTTTGAATATGAAAGCAGACCAAAATAGGATAAATCTTCCTGAAGATGTTGCCTATTTTCTCGCTACAACAGTTACTAGCAATGTTAGAGAATTAGAAGGTTATTTGATAAGAATAGGTGCATATGCCAGTTTAACATCTACCCCTATTACTCTTGGCATGGCGAAAGAAGTATTGAAAGATATTTTAGTCGAACAAAATAAAGAAGTGACTGTTGAGGCAATTCAAAAATTAGTTGCTAATCATTTTCATATAAAAACATCCGAAATAAAATCGTCAAAAAGATTAAAAAATCTTGTACTCCCTCGGCAAATATCAATGTATATTTCACGTAAATTAACATCGTCATCATTTCCTGAAATAGGCAGCAAATTTGGAGGAAAAGATCATTCAACTATCATTCACGCTATCAAAAAAATTGAAAAAAAAATGGAAGAAGACATACAACTGAAAACAACAATAGAAAAATTGATGAACAACCTGGCACCATAACTTGTTTATTTAAATATTGATAAGTATGGGACAAATGATGAAAAAGATGGTTTTCCACAAAAAAACAGAAAAAATGTATCAACTTAAACATCTTAAAAATTTGTTTTTTTTATTATATTTCATATATTTATAGAGTTATCAACATATCAACAACTCCTATTATTACTACTATTTTTTTTAAATAATATAAAAGATATAAGTAACCTGTGTGAATGGAGGCCCATATGCAATTTACAATTGAAAGAGAAATTTTTTTAAAGGCCTTAACGAGAGTTCAGGGGATAATAGAAAAACGACACACTATCCCAATTTTGGCTAATGTTTTAATTGAAGCAAAAGCAAATAATATTTTTTGTACAGCTACTGATCTCGAAGTAGGCGTGAGATCTTTTTATGAGGCAAACATAAAAAAAGAAGGAAGAGTTACTGTATCAGCTAAAAAAGTTTATGAAATTATTAAAGAATTACCTAATAAAGAAATATCATTTGCAGTAAAAGATAATTTTTGGGTAGAAATTAAATGTGGAAAATCTATTTTTAATCTTGTTGGTTTATCTCCTGATGAATTTCCTAAATACCCAGAATCTAATAATATTGAACTAAACGAAATAAGTTCAAGTATTTTAAAAGATATGATAGATAAAACAATATTTTCAGTTTCAAACGATGAAACTAAATACAATCTAACTGGCATATATTTCAAATCAGAAAATAAAAACACTTTATCAATGGTTTCTACAGATGGTCATAGATTATCCATGATAAAAAAGACTTTGAATAACGATTTAAATTTAAATTTCAATGATGGATTTATATTACCTAAAAAAGGAATATATGAAATAAGAAAACTTACTGAAGACGAAGAAGAAATACTAAAAATAGGAATATCAGAAAATAATTTTATTGTAAGTACAGGAATAACAACATTAGTGATGAGACTTGTTGATGGTGAATTTCCTGATTACAGTAGAGTTATTCCTCAAAAAATAGAAAATTCTGCGACCATTAATAGAGATGAATTCATGCACGCACTTAAAAGAATATCTGTTCTTTCTAGTGAAAAATCAAAGGGGGTAAAAGTTAAATTAGAAACAGGATTATTAGAACTCTCTTCATCTAATCCTGATCTTGGTGATGCTCGGGAAGAGTTGGATATGTCATATAATGGTCCTGAAATTAATATAGGATTTAATGCTAGGTATATAATCGATATTCTTCAAGTTATGAATGAGGAATTTATTTCTCTCCATTTAAAAGATAATCTGTCACCAGGACTTATAGAAGCAGAAGAAAATAAAGAATTTTTTTCAGTCATTATGCCTATGCGTTTATAATTTTAATGTATTTAGAAAATATCAATATTAAAAATTTTAGAAATATAGAAAATGAAATACTATTTCCTTCTAAAAATATTAATATAATTTTAGGTAAAAATGCGCAGGGCAAAACAAATTTTTTAGAAACAGTCTACGTTACTGCTAACTTAAAAAGTTTCAGGGGTAAAAAATTATCAGAAGTTATTAATAAAAATAAGAATAAATGCACTGTTGAGATAAAAATAAATAAAAATAAAGTTGAAAATGAATTAATTATAGAAATAGAAAATAACAAAAAAAATGTTTTATTGAATAAAAAAAAAACCGATAGAATTTTAGAAACATTAGGTTATTTAGATACAGTACTTTTTTACCCTGATGATATAATTATAGTAAAGGGTTCTCCATTATTAAGAAGAAATTTAATAGACAGAGCTATTTTTCAGTCTGATAATAATTATTTAAATTTATTTCAACAGTATTTACATTGCTTGAAACAGCGTAATGCTGCTCTAAAGGAAAATAATTCTGTAGCTGATTTGTGGGATGGACAATTTTCTGTATTAGCAACTCGCGTTATTTTTTATAGGGTTTCATATATAAACAGAATAAATTCTATATTCGAAAAAATTTTTAAAAAAATTTACCGTTGCGATGAAAAAGTAGAAATTAAATATCCTTTCTCTGAATATAATAAGACTGAATTAAAAAATATTTTTTATAAAAATCTTTTAAAAAACAGAGAGAAAGAACGTTTATATGGAATTACATTGATCGGTCCACATAGAGATGATCCTGTTTTTCTACTAAATGGACAACCTTTATCCCTCTATGGATCTCAAGGTCAGCAACGTTCTTTCATGCTGGCCTTTAAAACTGCTCAAATTATTGACTATAAAGAGTGTCGGGGTATTCATCCGGTTTTATTATTAGATGATATGACCAGTGAACTGGATCAGGATCGTAAGGAATATTTTTTTGATTTTTTGCTGAATCAAGCAGGACAAGTTTTTATAACCAGTACAGATTTTAAATTACAAAAAAATCGTCAATTTTTGGATGCAAAAGTATTTAAGGTAGAAAATGGGAAAATTGGCGAATACAACTAAATCACGAGGTATTCAATGACAGAATCACCAAGTTATAAGGCGGATAGTATCCAGGTGTTAGAAGGACTGGAGGCTGTACGTAAGAGACCTGCAATGTATATTGGATCTACTGCTACAGCGGGTCTTCATCATTTGGTTTATGAGGTTGTGGATAACGCAATTGATGAGTCATTGGCAGGATATTGCGATGAAATTATCGTCTCAATTCATGAAGATAATTCTGTTACTGTACAGGACAACGGACGGGGTATCCCGGTAGATATGCATGCCAAGCAAAATAAGTCGGCTGCAGAAGTTGTTATGACCGTATTACATGCTGGTGGAAAATTTGATGATGAAGGCGGCGGAGCCTATAAGGTTTCCGGTGGTCTTCATGGCGTAGGTGTGTCGGTTGTAAACGCTCTTTCCATGAAGCTTGATCTAGAAATTAGGCGTGATGGAACAGTTTATAGACAAAGTTATGTGCGAGGAGTACCAACAGCTGCCCTGAGTGAACATGGAGAGACTGTCAAGCGTGGTACAAAAATTACCTTTTGGCCGGATGCAGAAGTTTTTGATACTACGGATTTTTCTTTTGAGACGCTTTCTCAGCGATTAAGGGAATTGGCATTTCTAAATGCTGGAGTAAGGATACAGATCAAAGATGACAGGACAGAAAAAAGTCATGATTTTATCTATGAAGGTGGCATCCGCTCTTTTGTTGAATATATAAATCGCGCCAAAACTTCTCTCCACCCTGATCCTATCTATTTTCATGGAGTAAAAGAGGGTGCTGAAATTGAAATAGCATTGCAATATAACGATGGTTACGATGAAAAAATATTTTCCTTCGCAAACAACATAAACACCCATGAAGGTGGGACCCATCTGAGTGGATTTCGTGCGGCTTTGACTAGAACCATGAATGCCTATGCTACTGCTAACAACCTGCTCAAAAATATAAAGGTTGCTATTTCAGGGGATGATCTTCGGGAAGGTGTAGCAGCAGTTATTTCCGTGAAACTCTCCGATCCGCAATTTGAAGGACAGACTAAGACCAAACTGGGTAATTCAGAAGTAAAAGGTTATGTGGAGTCGTTGATGAACGAAAAATTGGCGACCTACCTCGAAGAGAATCCACAGGTGGCCAAACGGATTCTGGAAAAAGGAATAGAGGCGGCTCGGGCGCGAGAAGCAGCACGCAAGGCTCGAGATTTAACCCGTCGGAAAGGCGCTCTGGAAGGTCTTGCACTACCGGGAAAGTTAGCGGATTGTCAGGAAAAAGATCCAGCCCTTTGTGAAATATATCTGGTCGAGGGTGATTCCGCCGGAGGCAGTGCCAAACAGGGCCGGGATCGAAAATATCAAGCAATTCTTCCGCTTAAAGGTAAAATTCTTAATGTCGAAAAAGCTCGCTTTGACAAACTTTTAACCTCCAATGAAATTCGCACCCTTATAACAGCAATGGGAACCGGAATAGGTAAGGATGATTTCGATGTTGCCAAGTTACGCTACCACCGCATCATCATAATGACCGACGCTGATGTTGATGGTTCACACATACGAACCTTGCTGCTGACTTTTTTCTTTCGCCAGATGCCTGAATTGGTCGAACGTGGCCACCTTTATATAGCGCAACCCCCGTTGTACAAGGTCAAGCGTGGCAAGAAAGAAATATATTTGAAGGACGATGAAACGCTGCTCGAATATTTGCTCGATACCGGTACGGAAAGTGCTACCGTAGAAATGGGTGGGGGTAAAATTTTGCGTGGCAAGCAGATTATTCCAACCCTTAAAAATATTATCGATTACAACCAGCATTTCGAGAAAATAGTTAATCGCGGAGTACCAAATGATATTCTTAAACTTTTCCTGAAAGGAAAAGTTAGAAACGGTTACGCCGATTATGCCAACCTGGAACCATTAGCAGAGCAGATGCGCAAGATAGCACCAGAAGCGCGTTTTGAGGTTATGCAGGATCCGGATCGGATTTTGGTAACGTATGGCAATCTTCACGCAAGGATAGACCAGAAAATGGTCGAAATTTTAGCCTCACATGAGTACAAGTTGCTGCTGCAATCCTACCGACAAGTGGAATACATTTGTGAAAGCAACCCGGTTGTAGTCACGTACGAAGACAGGGCAAACAGCGACATACAAAACCGTCAGGAACTGCTTGATCACTTCCTGACTCGCGCTAAAAAAGGTCAGTATATCCAGCGCTATAAAGGCTTGGGTGAGATGAATCCCGAACAGTTGTGGGAAACGACCATGGATGCAGAAAAACGGATTCTATTGCAGGTGACCATCCAGGATGCAGTAGAGGCAGATGCCATTTTCACCATTTTAATGGGGGATCTGGTTGAACCGCGTCGCGCATTCATTGAAGAGAACGCGCTCAACGTGGCCAATCTGGATGTATAAATGGAAAAATATACAGGGGGATCAATTAACAAGAAGTGAACCTTATAAAATTTGAAAATCATACATTGGGAGCGTTATCAAACGATAACGCTCCCAATGTATTTAAAGGACTCCATTTTTTCCTTTTGCGCAGACCAGATTAACCCCTTGGACGGGAAACGCTTAAGCTGTTCAATTAGAAACACTTAAGATGATTGTGGCTGTTTATGGTACAATTGTATCAGCAAGGAAGGAAGATATAAGACAACCGGCTATTAAGTTTCTTGTCCAGGAAGAGAAAGGAGTGTGGAATGTCAAAAAAATACGCTGACAGATTTTCCGAAGCGGAAAAAGAATTGAAGGAAAAATCGGCATTTGTGTGTGAGAGTTGCAACACGAAGTACAGTAAAAAGGAAGTTGAGGAAAAAAACAACATCTGTTGCGGTCGCACGGTAACTGAACTTCTTCAGGAAGGCTTTGGTCCCTGATGATATGTAACGAGAAGAAATTGGACGGTTGAACGAACTTTGAATCTTGAGCTGCGATTTTTTAGATGACTTAGTAGAGTGCCATGTACGATGGAATCGTGCATGGCTTTATTTTTTTAAGGAACGAAATAAGAACAACAAAGAAGGTTATGAAAAACAGACATCACCAGAATGGTATGAACTGCAAAAAAGAAGTCCTCACGGCAAAGTGCGATCAAAACGATTCCATGCCGGGATGAAAGACAACATAAAAGTCGTGTCATCTGAGGGTTGATATCTGCTGTAAGCACGACTGAAACAGAACATTGGAGGAGACCATGAAGGATGGACGTGTGGTGATTATCGGCGGGGATGCCGCCGGCATGAGCGCTGCCGCCAAGATTCGCCGCGAGCAGCCCGAGCGCGATATTTTGGTACTTGAGAAAACAGACTACACCTCCTACTCCGCGTGCGGTATTCCCTATTTTATCAGCGGCATGGTTGACAACTTTACGAACCTGATCGCGAGAACTCCGCAAACCTTTCGCAAAGAATATGGGATCGATGTCCGCACTGCGCATGAAGTAGTGGAGATCGATCCGGCAGATCATCGGGTCAGAATTCATGACAAAAGCAATGGCCGTGAATTTAGCGAAGCCTTCGATCAACTACTGATCGCCACCGGTGCCCAGCCCCTCTGTCCCGAGTTACCGGGAATTTCGACAACAGGAGTTTTTGGGCTCTCTACTCTCGCCAGTGGAAAACAGGTTTATGACTTTATTCAGTCACAATCACCGCGCAGAGCCGTGATTGTTGGCGGAGGCTATATCGGCCTGGAGATGGCTGAAGCTCTGACTCGACGTGGAATGCAGGTCTCCCTGATTCAGCGCAGCCCGCAGGTGATGGAGACCCTCGACCCGGATATGGGTGCCCTGGTTTCAGACGCCCTGAATAAAATCGGCGTTAATCTCTTTCTGGAGGAGAACTTCGTAGAAATAGAAGCGGCTGATGGCAGAGTCAAGGCTGTTGTCAGTAATAAACGAAGCCTCCCGGCGGATATCGTGATCCTTGGGCTGGGAACGCGTCCTAATTCCCGTCTTGCTGCAGAGGCCGGCATTGAGCTCGGCATCAAGAATGCAATCCGGGTCGATGGTCGGATGTGCACCAGTTCCCCGGGAATCTTGGCTGCCGGTGACTGTGCAGCAACCACTCACAGGGTGAGCGGCCGGGAGGTGCATATCGCTCTCGGCACCATCGCCAACAAGCAGGGAGTGGTTGCCGGAACCAACCTCGCAGGAGGCCAAGCCTGGTTTCCTGGCGTTGTTGGGACGGCGGTCAGCAAGATCTGCGACGTCGAGGTTGCCAGGACCGGATTACAGGAAAAGGAGCTCTGCGAGTTGGGGATCGATTATGCGATGGCCACAATTGAGGCCAACACCCGGGCTGGCTATTTTCCGGGGGCTGGAAAGATCACCGTCAAAATGTTTGCGGAAAAGAAGAATGGTCGGCTGTTGGGAGCGCAAATTGTCGGTATGGAAGGTGCTGCTAAGCGGATAGATGTGGTCGCCACTGCGCTAACCGCCAGCATAACCGTCGCCGACATCATTGATCTCGACCTGAGTTATGCGCCACCATTTTCTCCGGTCTGGGATCCGATCCAGACCGCAGCTCGGCAACTGGTGAAAAAGCTCTAAATTCTGTTTTGTCCTGGACATCCTCTTGTTCCGACTGCTTCCGTGTAAAACTTCGCCAAGGACTGTTTTAAGGCGTGCAGTGCAGTAAAGTTGATTTTGAGAGGTAGAGCGCACGAACCTAACGCTATCAGTCTCGATTAACCGGCCTGATACGTTTGGAGAAGATATCGTGAACGATGACTCCAGCTCTGGTATCATAATAAGTCGTAAAGAATCAGTGGTAGCGCCATGCGCCAAACGAATAAGCGCCGGCAAAGGAGATTCAAGAATCCCGGAGACTTGTGCTTAGGGAGCAGTTGTTTATTCTTTAAGAAACAACAGTTGCTTCAAAACTCTACTTTTTCTGATCGGAGGCGCCATCATGACCCTGAAAAGGCTACGCCGCAATCTCCTTACGCGTCCCCTGTTCAAGATTGCCAAACGAGCGCTCCCCACGCTCTCTGAGACCGAGCGACAGGCACTCAGCGCCGGGGATGTCTGGTGGGATCGTGATCTTTTTAGCGGCAACCCAGACTGGCAGAAACTGCTCGATATCCCGCCCGCCATACTCTCTGAAGAGGAACAAGCGTTTTTAAACGGTCCGGTCAAGGAACTCTGCCGGATGCTCGACGAGTGGGAGATCAATCAGACCCGGGGGGACCTCTCTCATCAGGTCTGGGAGTATCTGAAGCAGGAAAAGTTTTTCGCCATGATCATCCCCAGAGAATATGGGGGGCTTGAGTTCTCAGCCTATGCGAACTCGGAAGTCATTCGCACCATCGCTTCCAGATCAGTGGTTGCGGCAGTCACGGTCATGGTCCCCAACTCTCTTGGCCCCGCGGAACTGCTGATGCTGTTCGGCACGGAAGCACAACAGGATTATTGGCTACCCCGCCTGGCGGACGGCCGAGAACTACCCAGCTTTGCCCTGACCAGCAGTGAAGCCGGCTCCGACGCAGCGGCAATGATCGACTCAGGTATCGTCTGCAAAAAAAACGTCGACGGTGAAGAGACCCTTGGCATCGAACTGAATTGGAACAAACGCTACATCACCCTCAGTCCGGTGGCAACGGTACTTGGTCTCGCCTTCAAACTCTACGACCCCGATCACCTGCTGGGAGATGAGGTTGAACGAGGAATCACTGTCGCCCTGGTTCCAACCGACCTTCCGGGAGTCGTTACCGGCCGGCGGCACATTCCTGCCTTCCAGATGTTTCTGAACGGACCGACCGAAGGCAAAGATGTCTTTATCTCGTTTGACCATATCATCGGTGGTCAGGAGCAGATCGGCAAAGGGTGGCCGATGTTGATGAGCGCTCTCGCTGCCGGTCGTGGCGTCTCGCTCCCATCTCTTTCGGCGTCGGCAACCGCCCTTTGCGCACGAACCACGGGTGCCTATGCCCGCATCCGCCAACAATTCAAAATCCCGATCGCCAAGTTCGAAGGAATTCAGGAGCGCCTGGGCCCCCTGGCGGCCAACGCCTACCTGCTGGATAGCGCCCGGCGATTAACCTGCGCCGGGTTGGACCAGGGGCACAACCTTTCGGTCATTTCAGCGATCATGAAAGTCCACGCTACCTACATGATGCGCGACTCCGTCGACCACGCTATGGATGTTCATGCCGGTAAAACAGTAATCGATGGCCCCGGCAACTATCTTTCCGATTCTTATCGGGCTGTCCCGGTCGGTATCACGGTTGAAGGTGCAAACATCCTCACCCGCAGCATGATCATCTTCGGTCAGGGAGCAATCCGTTGTCATCCCTGGGTGCTCAAGGAGATGATGGCTCTCGAGGAGAACGATCCCCAGCAGGCTTTGGAGCGCTTTGACGAAAGTTTCTGGGGACATGTCGCCCACAGTGTGAAAACCTTTTTTCGGGCATGGTGGACAAGCTGGAGCTTCGGCCAGTTTGGCCGATCGCCTGACGAAGGACCGGCCAAACCCTATTACCGCCAGTTGAATCGGTATGCAGCAGCTTTTGCGGTAATGGCCGATGCCGCCCTGCTGCTACTCGGTGGCGGTCTGAAACGGAAGGAGATGCTGTCGGCACGCTTCGGTGACATTCTCTCGGAACTCTACTTTCTTTCGGCGGTACTTAAACGCTGGAAAGATGAGGGTCGCATTGAAGAGGACCTGCCGCTTCTTCACTACTGTTTGCGCCGAGGCATGGCGACCATCGAACAGCGAATAGACGCGATCATCCGCAACATGCCGATACGTCCGGCAGCCTGGCTGCTCCGGTTTTTTCTGCTCCCCTTCGGGGTGAGGCAGACCGGCCCATCTGACAAACTGGTTCAGCGCTGCGCTGATCTGCTGGTAGAGCCCTCTGAGGTTCGAGACCGTCTTACCGCAGGACTGTTTCTTGAGCCGGGAGCAAATAACAGTATTGCCGAGCTGGAACGGGCCTTTGAACTGACCTGCGAGCTGCAACCCATTACCGAGCGTATCCGTGATGCGCTCTGCAACGGGATTGAAGATGCCCTGGAGAAGGGACTGATCACAGACGCAGAAGCTAAGCAGCTCGAAGAAGCTCAGAACCTGGTCGCAGGGGTGATCGCCGTTGATGATTTTTCTGCTGAAGAGTTGGGAGAGCTTAATTTTTCCATCAAATCGGACGCTGAAACCGACAAGGAGCAGTGATGAGCCAGACACGCAGCAAAACGAATCGAGTGGCTCCTGCAGCCAAACGGCCCGTCTATCTGATCGACGGAGCCCGTACCCCGTTTCTTAAAGTCCGTGGTAAACCGGGTCCTTTTTCACCCGTCGATCTCGCTGTCCAGTGCGGTCGTCCACTACTGCTACGTCAGCCATTCCCTGCGGAGGCTTTCGACCAGGTCATTCTCGGCTGCGTTAACGTCCTGGCCAACGAGATGAATCCGGCCCGGGTCGCCGCACTGCGGCTGGGGATGGGCGAAAAAATGCGCGCTTATACCGTGCAGATCAATTGCGGCTCCGGCATGCAATCTATCGACTCGGCGTTCCGATCAATCCGAGAAGGCTCACGGGAACTGGTGCTGGCAGGCGGGACCGAAGCGCTCAGTCATGCACCGATGCAGGTCAAGCAGGACGCTGTTGAATGGTTGGCCTCCATGCGGGGCGCTGACTCTCTGCTTGAGCGCGCCCGACAGTTGACTGACGTCAAAGCTGATTACTTCATGCCGGTGGTCTCACTCAAGCAGGGACTGACCGATCCGATTGTCGGCCTGAGTATGGGCGAGACCGCCGAGGTCTTGGGCCAGCTCTTCTCCATCAAACGCGAGGACGCCGACCAGTACGCGGTCATCAGTCATCAGCGTCTCGCCAGGGCCCAGCAAGAAACCTATCTTGACAACGAGGTCACGCCGGCCTTCAGTTCCGAAGGGGAAATCTTCACCAAAGACGATGGAGTCCGCAGTGACACATCGGTCGAAGCACTGGCCAGGCTCGAGCCGGTTTTCGAAAGGCCCTATGGTCAGGTCACAGCCGGAAACAGCTCTCAGGTCACCGACGGTGCATCCTGGGTTATTCTCGCATCAGAAACCGCGGTCAAGAAACACAAGCTCGAACCACGTGCGGTGATCCGTGACAGTGCCTGGAGCGCAATCGATCCAGGGATCATGGGACTCACTCCGGTGCTGGCGATCGACATGCTGTTGAAGAACAATCGGCTGCGAAGCGAAAAGATTGATCTCTGGGAAATTAACGAGGCTTTCGCCGTTCAGGTGCTTGCCTGTCTGAAAGCGATGGAGGATGCTGATTTCTGCGCGACCATCCTTGATCGCAAGCAGCCGCTCGGGACCATCGACCGTTCGACTCTCAATGTCGACGGTGGCGCCATCAGCCTCGGTCACCCGGTCGGCACCAGCGGTAACCGGATCGTCCTTCATCTGGTCAATGCGCTACGTCGACACGGGGTCAAACGGGGGATCGCCACGGAATGTATCGGCGGAGGCCAGGCCGGGGCCATGCTGATTGAGACGACATAGGAGAAAAGACCATGACTGGACCGATTCTGTCTCACCTGAATAGCCGCGCAATGGAGTTGGGACCTTTGGCGGACAGCACTGTCAATCAAGAACACTCCTGGCAGAACTGGAAACTCGCTTTTGACGACAAGGAGATTGCGTGGCTGTTCTTCGATATGCAAAACAGCTCGATCAATGTCCTTTCACAAGAGACTATCGTTGAGCTCGGTGAAGTGATTGGACACCTTGAGTTGCAGATACCCAAAGGTCTGATTATTCGTTCGGCAAAGGCTTCCGGTTTCTGCGCCGGGGCCGACATCACGCAGTTTCAGGAACTGAACGATGAGAAGGAGGTCCTTGTCAGGTTACAGGAGGCTCACGCCATCGCTGATCGTCTCGCCGCCCTGTCCTGTCCGACCGTTGCCTTGATCCACGGGGCCTGTCTCGGCGGTGGGTTGGAAGTGGCCCTTTGCTGTGACTATCGACTGGCTTTGCCCGACGCCAAGCTCGGCCTGCCAGAGATTCGTCTCGGCCTGCACCCGGGGCTTGGCGGCACTGCGCGCCTGACCCACCTGATCGATCCGCTCGAGGCGATGACACTGATGTTGACAGGCAAGACCCTCGACGCCCGCCGCTCAAAGCAGAAGGGACTGGTCGATGCGGTCATAGAAGAACGGCATGTTGTCAACGCGGTTCGGGCTGCCTTCGAAGGAAGGTTGAAGGCCCATGAAGGTGGCATCAAGGATCGCCTTCTGACAACAGGTCCGGCTCGCCAGATCGAAGCCCGGCAGATGCGTGCAAAGAGTTCCGAGAAAGCAGCGCCGGAGCATTACCCGGCACCTGAGGCGTTGATCCGGCTCTGGGAGGAACATGGCGGGGACAGCAAACAGATGCGTCAGGCCGAGATTGTCTCTTTTGCCAGCCTGCTGACCGGTGACACGGCTCAGAACCTGATCAGGGTCTTTTTCCTCAGCGAGAAAATGAAAAAGCTGGCTAAAGCGACTGATCAGAAGATCGTCCGGGTCCATGTTGTCGGGGCCGGTGCCATGGGCGGCGATATCGCCGGGTGGTGTGCATTCCAGGGCTTGCATGTCACTCTTCACGATCCGCAGATCGAGACCATAGCAGACGTTATCCGCAGAACCGCCGAGCTGTGCGAAAAGAAGCATCGTTCGGCATCCGAGACCCGGGACGTGCTCGATCGGCTGATTCCCGATCCCGACAATCTGGGCGTCGACAAGGCTGACCTGGTGATCGAAGCTGTCCCGGAGAAACTTGATATCAAGCATCAAGTCTACAAGGAGATCGAACCTCGTCTGAAGCAGGGCGCCCTGCTGGCGACCAACACGTCCAGTATTCCACTCAAGGAACTGGCCAGCGTGCTCGAGAAGCCGGGACGCTTCATCGGTCTGCACTTTTTCAACCCGGTCGCCAAGATGCAGCTCGTTGAGGTGGTCGATCAAGCGCGGGCCACAAAAACCACTCGAGCACAGGCGAATGCCTTCGTCGGGCAGATCAGCCGCTTTCCGGCCCCGGTCAAGAGCGCGCCGGGATTTCTCGTCAACCGGGTGCTCATGCCCTACCTGCTCGAAGCGATCCTGTTGATCGACGAGGGTGTCGCCGCTGAAACCATCGACCGGACGGTCGAAAAGTACGGCATGCCTATGGGTCCGGTCGAACTCGCCGACCATGTTGGTCTCGACATCTGCCTCGATGTCGCCGAGATGCTCGCCGAACGACTCGACCAGCCGCTACCGAAACTGCCCGACTGGTTCCGTAGCAGAGTGGAAAGTGGTGATCTTGGCCGCAAGTCCGGTCAAGGGTTCTATTCCTGGAAAAATGACAAACCGCAAAAGAACAAGGACGCCGAAGAACCGGGCGATGATCTACTCGACCGACTGCTGCTGCCGATGCTGAATGCCTGCATGACTTGCCTGCGTAAGGGGATCATCGCCGACAAGGAGTTGCTCGATGGCGCGGTGATCTTCGGGACCGGATTCGCTCCGTTTCGAGGTGGCCCGATGCACTACGCCAGAAGCCAAGGCTACGTTAAGATCATCGAGCGCCTGGAGAAACTTTCCGCGAAATACGGGAAGAGATTCAAACCGGACCCCGGCTGGACCGAGGATAGATGACCGGACACAGACCACAATCGTTCAAGGATGCCGATCAGCTTGTCGATGCTATAATCGACAGAGTCGGCAAGCAGATCAGACTCGCCCTGCCCCTCGGGCTCGGCAAGGCAAACGGAGTTGCCAATGCTCTGGTCAAGCGCGCCTGTCAGGACGATGGGATCTCCCTGAGTATCCAAACCGCGTTGACCCTTGAAGTGCCCATTGCTGGCAGCGAACTGGAACGGCGCTTCCTTGAGCCACTCATGGAAACCTTCTTTTCCGGATATCCCGAGCTGCGCTACGCCAGGCTGATGCGTGCCGGAGACCTGCCGGACAACATCAGCGTACAGGAGTTCTTCCTCGCGCCTGGCAAGTGGCTCAACAATCAGGCTGCCCAGCAGAACTATCTCTCTGTCAACTACACCCACGCCTTAAATACGTTGTTACGCTCAGGCTTCAACGTCCTTGCTCAACAAATTGCTCCTCCTGAACGAGAGAATCAGAAAGGCTTCAGTCTCAGCTGCAACCCGGATATCAGTGTCGATCTGTTTCGCGCCAGGGCAGAAGGTAAGGCCGATTTTCTGAGTGTTGGCCAGGTCAACGATCAGCTCCCCTTTATGGGCGGGGATGCCGAGCGTTCAGTTGAGGAGTTCGATCTTTTGTTCACTGGTGAGCAAGCCGGTTTCACACTTTTCAAACTCCCACACCAGCCGGTTTCGCTTGCTGACCATGCTATCGGCCTGCAGGCTGCCAGCCTGGTCCCGGATGGCGGCACCCTGCAGGTCGGAATTGGTTCGATCGGTGATGCAATCTGTCATGCTTTATTGTTGCGCCAACGGAAAAACAACGATTATCGGAAGCTTCTGGATGCGCTTGGGGCAGCCAACCCTGTCGCCGTTTCTCCTACGTCCTTTTCCCACGGTCTTTACTCATCAAGCGAAATGCTGGTAGAGGGTTTTCTGGATTTACTTGAAGGCGGCATCCTTAAGCGCGAGGTCGACGGTGCCGTACTACATGCCGGTTTCTTTGTCGGCAGCCCCCTGTTTTACGAGAAACTCAGAAAGCTGCCTGATGAGTTGCGTGACAAGATCGCCATGATGCCGGTCTCCTTCACCAACCAGCTTTATCACCAGGAAGAAGCCAAACGCGCAGCGCGCACCGACGCGCGTTTCATCAACAGTGCCTTAATCGTCACAGCACTCGGCGCCGTGGTTTCGGACGGCCTTGAGAACGGCCAAGTCGTCAGCGGAGTCGGAGGACAATATGATTTCGTCGCCATGGCCTTCGCCCTCGATGGTGCTCGTTCCGTGATCACCCTGCCGGCAACCCGTACCAGCGGCGGTCGCACGGAGTCAAACATTCGTTGGAGCTACGGCCACGTAACAATCCCACGGCATCTACGAGATATCGTTATTACCGAGTATGGCATTGCAGATCTGCGAGACCAGAGCGATGCCGAGACTATCCGGCGTATGCTGGCAGTGACTGATGCCCGCTTTCAAGACGAACTGGTCGAGTCCGCGAAATCAGCGGGCAAACTCCCCGGGAACTACAAGGTTCCCGAACCTCTGCGACGAAACACGCCTGAGATACTCAAAGAAAACCTTCTCAACACGGATCAGTCGAAGCGGCTATCCATCTTTCCATTGGGAAGCGCGTTCGATGAGAACGAAGAACGGCTGGCGTTGGCACTGCAAGACCTTTCGGACCAGGCAGGGTCGAAAGTGGCAATTGCCAAACTGCTGCTTAAAGGATGGCGAAAAAAGTCCGACGACAGGGCTGTCGCAGCTCTTGTGCGTATGGGGCTGGATCAACCCGGAACAGCTCGGGAATGGTTTTACAGGTTCTTGTTGCAGGCCGTTCTCAGGTGAAAGCAACGACTCGATGACTGTCATTTCATAGCAGCAACATGTTGAATTTGTTTTCAGGGAGCAAAGATTTGGGGTTTCTGGTAAAAGCAAGTAAGCGTATAGGAACTCGCTTTACCATGCCGGGCCAAGCCTTTTAAAGCCTTTGTTTTATGCGCTGTTTTGTCTTATCTGACGATCGGCAATGCTGACGCGTATTGGTCATTGTTCAATGTTATGACTTTTGGTAAAAGTCCGACCCGTCGATTTGATCCGTCAAACGAATACCCGAAACGGTCACCTCAATATTATGAATTGACCGTTTCGGGTATTCGTTTGCTTAATAAAGCCTTTATTGCCAATTGTGTTGGCAGAGAAACTTCATGGAAAATCGTTTCCCTGATTACCTGAATATGCTATATAAGGATGTTTAGTTTGTCTTGTAATATCCGTGTTTTTTCTCCATCGGTTGTGGGGTTTGACGAGGTAAATTTACCCCAACAGGGCTTATGGATTTTATGAGACCTCAAATTGGAGTATCTCGCATTACAGGCGCCCCTTGTCCAATCTAAAGGGGACCGGTTTTTTATAATTCTTTGATTTTCGGTAGGTCCGGTTTTAAGGAATTGGATTCATCAACAAAAAGAACAAAGGAAGAAGAAAGTAGTTTCTTTCAGGCTTTGCCTTTGTTCTCTGGAGGAACTAGATGCAGGAACAGAATAAAATTACAGTCAATATAGAAGACGAAATGCGCAAATCCTATATGGATTATGCCATGAGTGTCATCGTTGGTCGGGCTTTGCCCGATGTGCGCGATGGGCTCAAACCGGTTCACCGTAGAATTTTATTTGCAATGCATGATCTCGGTAATGATTTCAACAAGCCATATAAAAAATCAGCACGTGTGGTCGGTGACGTCATCGGTAAGTATCATCCACATGGCGATAGCGCTGTCTATGATTCTATTGTCCGGATGGCCCAGGATTTTTCCATGCGTCACCCCCTGGTCGATGGACAAGGTAACTTCGGTTCGGTCGATGGTGATTCAGCCGCCGCCATGCGTTATACAGAAATCCGTATGGATAAGCTGTCTCATGAGCTGTTGGCCGATATCGATAAAGAGACCGTCGACTATGGGCCCAACTACGACGATTCTTTGCAGGAACCCCTGGTCCTGCCCTGCAAGTATCCTAACCTGCTGGTCAATGGTTCCGAGGGGATCGCGGTCGGTATGGCGACAAAAATACCGCCGCACAACCTGGGAGAGGTTATCGATGGTCTGATCGCCCTGATCGATGACCCCCGGATAGGTCTGGAAGAGTTAATCGAAAAAATTCCGGGCCCCGATTTCCCCACTGCCGGATTTATCAACGGCAAAGAAGGGATCCGGGAGGCCTACAGCAAGGGGCGTGGTATCGTACAGATGCGGGCCCGGGCACTGGTTGAGAAAGATCGGCGCAGCGGACGCGAAGCGATCATCGTTACCGAGATCCCTTATCAGGTCAACAAGGCCAGATTGATCGAAAAGATCGCTGAACTGGTTAAAGATAAAAAAATTGAGGGGATCAGCGACCTGCGGGATGAATCGGACCGCGATGGTATGCGGATTGTTATCGAATTAAAAAGAGATATGGTTCCCGGAGTTATTCTCAATCAACTCTACAAGATGACCGCGATGCAGTCATCTTTTGGGATTATCATGCTGGCTATCGTCTCCGGGCAACCCAAAATTCTGACCCTGCGCGAAACCCTCGACTGTTTTATCGACCACCGTCGTGAAATAGTGACCCGCCGCTGTATTTTCGAGCTTAAAAAGGCAGAAGCCCGCGCCCATATCCTGCAAGGTTTGAAGCTGGCGCTCGACAATCTCGATGAAGTTATCCAGCTGATCAAAACGTCAGCCAGTCCGGCGGAAGCCAAAGATCGTTTAATGGAGCGCTTCTCCTTCAGTGACCTGCAGGCACAGGCGATCCTGGATATGCGCCTGCATCGTCTGACCGGGCTTGAGCGTGATAAAATTATCACCGAGCTTGAGCAGATCATGGCTTTCATTAAGCGGCTTAAGGAAATTTTGGCCAGCGAGGTGGAAATCCTTAAAATTATCAGGCAGGAACTGCTTGAGGTCAGAGAGAAGTTTGCCAATCCGCGTCGTACTGAAATTATCGACCGGACCGCAGACCTGACCCTTGAAGATATGATTGTTGAAGAGGACATGGTTGTCACGGTCAGTCATAGTGGCTATATCAAGAGGAACGCGGTCTCTCTCTACAGGGCTCAGCGACGGGGAGGTAAAGGGAAGACCGGAATGAAGACCAAAGACGAGGATTTTGTCTATAATCTGTTTATCGCATCGACCCACTCCTACATTCTGGTGTTCACTGATCACGGCAAGGTCTACTGGCTGAAGGTTCACGAAATCCCTCAAGGGGGCCGGGCCGCACGTGGCAAGGCGATTGTCAACCTGCTGCAGCTGGCGCCGGGCGAGAATGTGATGACCATTTTACCGGTTAAAGAGTTTGTAGACGGTAAATTTATTATCACCGCCACTCGAAAAGGAACAGTCAAGAAGACCGATCTGATGGCATACTCCCATCCACGGCAGGGTGGAATCATTGCTTTGACCATTGATGATGATGATAGTCTGATCGCTGCACGTTTGACTGATGGTAGCATGGATATCCTGTTGGCCAGCCGTACCGGTAAGTCGATTCGTTTCCCGGAAACCAATGCCAGGCCAATGGGCCGTACCGCACGCGGAGTCCGGGGGATGATGCTGGAGGATGGCGACTGCCTGATCGGCATGGAGGTCGTAAACGATGCGACCTCGGCAGCCTTGGTGACGGTTACGGAGAATGGCTTCGGCAAGCGTACCGACCTGCTGGAGTATCGGGTTCAAAGCCGTGGCGGGAAGGGAATAATTACCATCAAGACCTCCGAGCGTAATGGTCAGGTGGTTGATGTGCATCTGGTCGATGAAGAGACTGACCTGATGTTTGTGACCGACCAGGGTAAGATTCTCAGAACCAAGGCCACAAATTTCAGGGCGATTGGCCGTAATACCCAAGGGGTCCGGTTAATGGTTCTGGAGAGCGGCGAGCGGATCGTTTCGGTCGCCAAACTGGCAGAAAAGGATGAGGCTGATGAGCCTGCGCAAGCTGAAGAAGGAGCTGAGGAAGAAGGGACCGGGGGCGCAGAAGAATAGACGTCGTGCGACTCGTCTGCTTTTGCTTGCCGTACTCGGATTTCTGCTGACTGTCGCGCTGGTTTTCGGTTATCGAAATTATCAACAGACCGCTCCCGAGCGATTGTTCACCAAGGGATTGACCCTGGAAAGCAAGGATCGACCGGAACGGGCCCTGACCAGTTATGAGCGTTTGTTTAGCAGCTATCCCGGAGCACCGAAGGCACCAGAGGCTCTGTTTCGAGCTGCCCGCCTCAAGCGTTTGGACCTGCGTCAGGACCAGCAGGCCTTATACTTGTTTCTAAAGCTGGAGCATGACTACCCGGAAAGTGACTTTGTTTTCAGGGCGCAAAGAGAAGCCGCAGAACTGACCAAGTATCGCTTGCGTGACTTTGCGCAGGCAATCGTTATTTACCAGAGATTGCTTGATCAGGAAACGGATGACGGAGATCGGATTCTTTACGAGATCGCCGACTGTTACTTTCGCTTAAATAATTTTTCACAGGCCCGTATCGAACTCGATGCCCTTCTTGAGCGATTCCCGGAAAGTTCCCTGCGGGCTGAAGTCCTTTATCGGTACGCTAATGCATTGTTGCTTGATGACATGCGGGGTGAGGCCCGAGATGGATTTAACCGACTGATCGAAAGCTTTCCGAAAAGTTCTTATGCGCTGGAAGCAGGTTTCAGCCTGGCAGAGATGTTAGAGACGGAAGAGAAATTGAAGGATGCGCTAAAGGCCTATCGCGCATTGAAGGACTACCCGCAGCAGGAGTTGCTGCAGGGGAAAATCAGCCGACTCGAACAGCGAATTGCAAAAAAGAAGAAAGTCCTTTGATGAAAACAGAAGAAATTGTGACAGAAATTACTGTTATCGGAGCTGGCAGCTGGGGAACGACGCTGGCAAATCATTTGGCAGAAAAGGGTTACCCTGTCACCCTCTGGGCCTATGAGGCGGAACTGGTTGAACGGATGCAGAAGACCCGGGTCAACGATCTCTTTCTTGCCGATTTCAAGCTTTCAGGAAACCTGGCCTTTACCTCCAGCCTGAAAGAGGCCGTCAGAGGGAAAAAGTTGCTCCTGCTGGTTCCTCCCTCACAGGTTATGCGACAAGTCGCCGAGCAGTTTGTTCCTTACCTCGATGAGCGGGCTCTGGTTGTTTCGGCCTCCAAAGGAATCGAAAATAACAGCCTGATGTTGATGTCCCAGGTTTTGGAAGAGATTCTTCCTGCAAAAACAAACAAACGGATCGGATTTCTTTCCGGCCCCTCTTTTGCAAAAGAGGTTTCTTCTCATATGCCGACTGCAGTGGTTGCTGCAGCGCGTGACGAACAGGTTGCGTCAACGATTCAGGAAATTTTCAACACAGATAAATTCCGGGTTTATACGCACAATGATATCATCGGTGTTGAGTTGGGTGGCGCAATAAAAAATGTCATTGCGTTGGCAGCTGGTGTTTCAGACGGGCTTGGTTTTGGTCATAATACCCGGGCCGCCTTGATAACCAGGGGGCTGGCAGAGATGACTCGCATCGGGGTGACGCTCGGTGGTTCGGCAAAGACCTTTGCCGGGTTGGCCGGGATGGGCGATCTGGTCTTGACCTGTACCGGTGATCTGTCGCGGAATCGTACTGTTGGGATTGAGTTGGGCAAGGGACGCAAACTTAATGAGATTCTGGAGGGAATGCAGATGGTGGCCGAGGGGGTCAAGACCACCCTCTCCGCTTATCAACTGACCGAGAGGCTCGGGGTCGAGGCTCCGATTATCGAGCAGATGTATCAGATTCTCTATCAGGACAAAGATCCGAAACAAGCGGTCAGCGACCTGATGCTACGTGACCTTAAGGCCGAATCGCTCTAATAAAATCGATTGGAAAGGAAAACCAAATGAAACGGATATTGGCAATCTCCCTGATATTGTTGACAATTTCTCTCCCTGCAGTGGCCGCTGAACGTGTCATCATGGAAACCAGTATGGGTAATATTACTCTGGAGTTGTACAGCGACAAGGCTCCGGTCTCGGTTAAGAACTTTCTTGACTATGTCGATAGCGAGTTTTATGACGGTACCGTATTCCATCGGGTGATTGATAACTTCATGATTCAGGGCGGTGGTTTTGACCAGAAGCTGAACAGAAAATCGGTCAAGCCTGCCATAATCAATGAAGCGGATAATGGATTGAAAAATGATAAGGGAACACTTGCCATGGCAAGAACCAACGTTGTGGATAGCGCAACCAGTCAGTTTTTCATCAATTTGAAAGATAATGACTTTCTTAACCATAAGGGGAAAACCCCAAGAGCTTACGGTTATGCGGTATTCGGCAAGGTTGTCGATGGGCTCGAGGTCGTGGAGAAAATCGGGAAAGTCAAAACGATCAGAAAAGGTTCGCAACAAAACCTGCCCCAACCAGAGATTGTCGTAAAGACGGTCCGGCGGGTCGAAGAGAAGAAAAAGTAGTTATACAGAAGTTAAGAAGCGATTAGGCTTGATCGGTTAAGAACAGAGGATCGATGTCTGCATTGCGGGTCATGAGTTATCAGGTGAATTGCTGCAGCGGCAATAATGGGGAGCCGACAGCCGACCTGTGCGCAAAAGTCATTGCCTCGCAAGCACCTGATCTGGTTTTTCTACAGCAGGTTGGCAGCCGAAATGATCCAAGCCAGATTTATCGGTTGGCCAATCAGCTCAATATGAAGCCTTTCGGGTTGGGACAAGAAGGAGCCTGTTGCTTCCTCTCCCGCTACCCGTTACGAGGTTTGCAGGACTATTCACTTGGTTCGGACGGCTGCTGTTTGCGGGCCGATCTGGATCATGCCAGACAACGACTGCACCTGTTCAATGTCAGCCTTGGACTCAATCCGCTGCATCGTAAACAACAGATCAACTCCCTGCTCGGTGAAGAGCTGCTGGGCAACCCATCCCTTCCTTGTGCTGCACTTGTTGCCGGAGATTTTACTCTGCCACTCTGGGGAGCCGGTCAGATTCGCTTGGCCAGTTGCCTGACGCGTGCGCCTCAACCACTGTGGCGTGCGAATTTTCCATCCAGTTTTCCTCTCTGGGGACGGGATCGATTCTACTTCCGGGGCGGAATCCGGGCTCTGGCTGGAACCGTTGTCGCGACACCGAATGCTCGTCATGCATCGTCTCATTTGCCGCTGGTGCTGACGATTGAGCAGGTCGAAAACCGTAAATACCTGAACCTGGAAAAAGTTCCCCGACGAGAGATGAAGCCGGCAATTGGTTAAATTTCCAGCCGCCAGTCAAATATCTTCGAAACCTGTAAAGCTTTGTTTCTAATTAAAGAGGATAGATGAGTTTATCGGAGCAGGCCCAGAAGATTCTGCAGGTTCTTGAAAGAGAGCATCCGGAAGCGGAATGCGCGCTTGTGTATAATAATCCGTGGCAGCTTCTGGTTGCGACTATCCTCTCCGCGCAATGTACCGACAAACGAGTCAATATCGTCACCAAAAATCTTTTTGAAAAGTTGCCTGAACCGGAACAGCTGGCGGCCTGTCCTCAGGAGCAGGTTGAGGAGCTGATTCGATCCACCGGTTTTTTTAGAAATAAGGCCAAGAATTTGATTGCCTGCGCCGCAACAGTTCTAGCTCAACATTCAGGGCAGGTTCCTAACACGCTGGAAGAATTGGTCGCACTGCCTGGTGTCGGTCGAAAGACGGCCAACGTGGTATTGGGTAATGCCTTTCAAGTCCCTGGAATGGTGGTCGATACGCATGTCAAAAGGTTGGCGCGCCGGTTCGGTTGGACCAAAAGCAAAGACCCGGTACGAATTGAGCAGGATCTGTCAACAATACTGTCGAGGGAGCGTTGGACTCAGGCTGGCCATACCTTGATTGCACATGGTCGGCAGTATTGCAAGGCACCCACCCCTCTTTGTAGTCAGTGCCCGATACTTGATATCTGCCCTCGTATCGGTGTTGATCGAAGTCGATAACATTGTTGCTCGGCTAGTTTTGCTTCGGTTCAAATCCTGAAAGCAGTATTAGGGGCCTCTGGAATAGTTTCGGGGCCTTTTTCTGCTTAAAGATGGTTTATCAGCCCTGCAATGCTATGACAGCATTGGTATAATCAAGAGATTAAATATAATACTATCCTTCAATCAGCGGAAAGGGCCAGTCAATGAACAAGGATTCTTTTTCCAGCAGAAAAACACTGAAACTGAAAAGTGGCACATATCGATATTGCAGCCTGAAAACGGCTTCTGATAACGGGCTTGGAGACTTGTCTGGTCTACCAAAAACCATCAAGATTCTCCTGGAAAACCTTTTGCGTAAGGAAGACGGGGAGAGAATTACCAGAAAATCGATAGAGTCAGTTGCGAATTGGAGTCCGAAACAGAGTTCCGGGTCAGAGATCAATTTTAGCCCGGCACGGGTTTTGATGCAGGATTTCACCGGTGTTCCGGCGGTTGTTGATCTGGCCGCCATGCGCGATGCTGTACAGCAGCAAGGAGGAAACCCGGCAAAGATCAATCCCCAGATTCCCGTCGATCTGATTATCGATCATTCGGTGATGGTCGATCATTATGCCAGTGAGGGAGCCTACACCGCCAACGTCGCTGCCGAAATGGAACGGAATCGCGAGCGATATACTTTTTTGCGCTGGGGGCAGGAAGCGTTTGATAATTTTCGCGTCGTACCACCAGGCACCGGAATCTGCCATCAGGTTAATCTGGAATATTTGGCTCGCACGGTCTGGAGTGAAGAACTGAACGGTGAAAACTGGGCCTATCCCGACACGTTGGTCGGTACAGACAGTCATACAACTATGATTAATGGTCTCGGCGTGCTTGGCTGGGGAGTTGGAGGGATCGAGGCGGAAGCGGCAATGCTTGGTCAACCGATCTCGATGCTGGTTCCTGACGTAGTCGGTTTTAAATTGTCCGGCAAGCTGTCGGAAGGAATCACTGCTACCGACCTGGTTCTGACTGTCACCGAAATGTTGCGCCAGCACGGCGTGGTTGGAAAGTTTGTCGAGTTTTTCGGCCCAGGACTGGATCAACTCCCACTGGCTGATCGGGCGACCATTGCCAATATGTCTCCTGAATATGGAGCAACCTGCGGTTTCTTCCCCGTTGATCGGGTCACCCTGGACTATCTGACTTTAACCGGTCGAAGTGCCGAGACCCTCGAACTGGTGGAAGAATACTGCAAAGAACAGGGCCTGTGGCGAGAGCAACAGGATGTCGATCCGCAATTCAGTTCAGTCGTAAAGCTTGATCTTGCCAGTATTGTTCCCAGCCTGGCCGGACCGAAACGACCCCAGGATCGGGTTGAAATGTGTAACCTGCGTGACGCATTGGAGGAATGCTTGCCCCAAGGGGAAGAGGATAAGAGCGCGCCAGTCGCTGGGAGCGACCATGATTTAAAGCAGGGGGATGTGGTGATCGCGGCTGTCACATCATGTACCAATACCTCCAACCCTGCGGTCATGATGGCCGCCGGGCTGTTGGCGGAAAAAGCAGTGGCGCGAGGGCTGAGAAGCCGACCCTGGGTTAAAACTTCTCTGGCTCCGGGCTCAAAGGTTGTCACCGACTATCTCGCGGCCGCAAACCTGCAAAGCTCGTTGGACGCACTCGGTTTTCAGGTTGTTGGCTACGGTTGTACCACGTGTATTGGAAACTCCGGCCCCTTGAATGGTCCCATCGCAGATGCCATCCGTGAGCATGATCTTACCGTCTCTTCAGTTCTCTCAGGAAATCGCAACTTTGAAGGGCGCATCCATCAACAGGTCAAAGCCAACTGGTTGGCGTCGCCGCCGCTGGTCGTCGCCTATGCTTTGGCTGGAACCACGCGAATAGATTTGACCAGCGATCCTCTGGGAGAGGATTGCGATGGCAAGCCGGTCTATCTTAAAGATATCTGGCCGAGCAATGAGGAGGTTGCCGAAAAGGTCGCGCTGGTCACGGCCCAGATGTTCCGCAAAGAGTACGCAGAAGTTTTCAAGGGTGACGATCTCTGGGCTTCTTTGTCGGTTCCCTCCGGCCTGACCTATGCCTGGGATGATGAATCTACCTACATCCGTCTGCCGAGTTTCTTTTCCGGCCCTCAGCAAAGCGATGAATTCAAGGGCTTTAACGATGCACGGATTTTGGCTCTGCTGGGAGACAGCATCACGACCGATCATATTTCCCCTGCCGGGTCCTTTAAGGCGGATTCTCCGGCCGGACAATATCTGATTGAGCGGGGGATTTCTGAAGAAAATTTCAATTCTTACGGGTCGCGGCGCGGAAATCACGAAGTGATGATGCGTGGAACCTTCGCCAATATTCGTTTGCGAAACCGGATGGTCCCTGAATTGGAGGGAGGTTTCACCCGCCATGTCCCATCCGGAAAAGAGATGAGTATCTTTGAGGCAGCGCAGCTCTACGCTGAGTCTGAAACCCCTTTGTTTGTGGTTGCAGGACGAGAGTACGGAACCGGATCCAGCCGGGACTGGGCAGCCAAGGGGAGTCTGTTGCTTGGAGTCAAGGCGGTCCTGACTGAAGGTTATGAGCGAATTCATCGTTCCAACCTGATCGGAATGGGGGTGCTGCCGCTGCAGTTCCAGCCCGGGACAACAACGGAAACATTGAAGCTTGATGGCAGTGAAACAATCAGCCTCGACTATGTCGGTGCGCTGGAGCCGAAGTTGGAACTGCAGCTGATCATCCAGAGAATTGACGGGGAAACGCTGGCAATTAAAGTTATTTCTCGCATCGACACGGTGCAAGAGGGTGATTATTATAAGGCGGGTGGAATTCTGAATTATGTATTGCGACAGTTGATGGCGAACTAGCCTTGTTTCAAGCAGGGTCGATTGCGGTCACCAGGGTTATGCCATCGGCGATTCTCCAGCGGAGATTGTAGTCGTACAACAGCGTCCCATATTCCTTGTCGTCCTGCTGGTCTTTACGATAGGCAGGGCGTGGATCGGTCGCCAGGAGATCAATGATAAGCGACTGAAGTTGAGGGTGCTGTCCACGGTAGTTGTCCAGTTGTCGCAGGGCTTGCTCGGTAAAGGTGACTCGCATGTTCGGTGCGGGCAACTGGTCTGCAAACCCTCCACATGCTTTGTTGATGGAGTCGGTGTAAGGGATGTACGGTTTGATGTCCAGAATTGGTGTGCCGTCGATGAGGTCGATTCCCTTTAATTCCAGCACTGGTCCATCATCCGTCTGACGGATTCCGCTCAGCTCAACGGCAGAAAGTCCGATCGGATTCGGCCGGAACGGCGAACGACTGGCGAATACGCCGACTCGTTTGTTGCCGCCCAACCGTGGCGGTCGGACGGTCGGTTGCCATTTCTGGTTCATGGTCTGATGAAACAGGAAAATCAACCAGAGGTGACTGAACTGTTCCAGTTCACGGACCGCTTCCGGGCGGTTGAAAGGCGGAGATAGTTTCAGTTCAGCACAAACCGAAGGAACCAGCCCCGGCTGACGAGGAACGATGAATTTTTCCCGGTAGGGAGAATGGAGAATGCCGACAGGTTGCAGGTTGATGTTCATATTCGACTCCCGGTAGAGGACAGCATCCAGCATAATCTACCACAGAGAGATGAAAAGCTCACTGGTGAGTAGGGTTTTCTGACTGGATCTTCTCCCCTCCCCTACGGCTGACATAAACCCCGATAAAGACCAGTCCGCAAGCCAGCCATTGTTCAATGATCAAGTTATCCCCCAGAATCAACATGCCGAGAAACACACTGAATACAGGAATCAAATTAACAAATGCCGCCGCATGGTTGGCGGATATTTTACTCACGCCGAAATTGTACAGGCCATAAGCACCCAGCGTGATGAAGGTTCCCAGGTAGATGATAGACAGGGCAGGAATGGTCATCCACTGGTCTGGAAATCCGATCCCGGGGGAAAGTAAAAAGGGAAAAAAGAACAGGCTGCCAAGAAACGCCTGAAAGGCGGTCAGGAAGAGAGGTGGGTAGTTGCTGGTCAGATGTTTTAGAGAAACTGTATAGCCTGCTGCGCAGACCATGGCGAGGAATTCACAAAAGTTTCCCAGCAATGGGTTGGGCGCCATCTCACTGGTTTCACTTGAAAGGCTCAACCAGCTGGCTCCGGCGATTGCCAGAAAAAATCCAAATAAGGTCTGTCGGGAGACCTGTTCTTTGAGAAAAGTCCAGGCCAGGATCGCGACCAGAAGCGGCAGCATGGCAGTAATCATACCCGCTTGCGAGGCGCTGGTGTTTTCCAGGGCTTTGGCTTCAAAGATAAAGTAGAGACAAGGTTCACAGACTGCCATGATCAGCAGATACTTGAAGTCTTGACGCCGCCATTGAATACGTCGGAAACTGGGGATGAACACAAGGAAGCAAAGGCTGGCCACCAGCATCCGGCCGAAAACAACCTGCATGGGATGGTATCCTTGAAAGGCCATTTTCAGAGCGACCAATGAGCTTGCCCAAAGAATCATTGCGCAGACCAGACTGATCTGCGCGATCAGATTACTGTTTTTTGTCACGATGCACTCCAGTTCGGTAGGCTGTAACCAGCTGGCTAAGATATGCCTCTTTGGGCGATTCAGCCAGAAAAAAGAGCGAGAAAAAGATGAGATCTAACTTTTGGCATAATCGCTGGGAGCGGAATGAGATCGGTTTCCATCAGTCCGGGATCAACCCATTTCTGATTCGTTTCTTTCCGACTTTGGATTTATCAGAGGGGGATAAGGTCTTTGCTCCTCTTTGCGGTAAGAGCCGGGATCTGCTCTGGTTGATTGAGCAGGGGTATGAGGTCGTCGGGATTGAACTAAGTGAGCAAGCGGTCAGGGCGTTTTTCCACGAAAACGAGATTGAGCCAAAAGTTGAAACATGTGGCCCTTTTCTCTGTTTTCGGGCTGAACATTTACGGCTGTTCTGTGGAGATTATTTCAAGTTGACGGCAAAGGTTTTGGGCCCGGTTACTGCTGTATACGACCGAGCAGCACTGGTCGCTTTGCCGCCGGAGATGAGACGAGATTATGTGCGACACCTTGCGGATCTGGTCGTGATTGAAACAGCTATGCTGGTCATCAGTTACACCTATGATCAGAGTTTAATGGACGGGCCACCATTTGCGGTCCCGCAGCAGGAGATGGTGGCCCTGTTTTCCGGCTTGTTTGAGGTTGAACTGTTGGTCAGGGAGGCGACAGGAGAGATTCCACCACGATTCAGGGCTTCCGGGCTGACCGAGGTCAGTGAGGAAGTCTATCGGTTGGTCCGACTTTGAGCTCTCAGGAGGGACGGCAATGATTCGTATTGCTCATCGTGGAGCGAGCGGCGACTATCCGGAGAATACCCTGCTGGCGTTTGGTAAAGCGCTCGAGTTGGGAGCTCTATGGATAGAGCTGGATGTTCATGTTACGGCGGACGGGCAACTGGTCGTTATCCATGATGAGCTTCTCAATAGAACCACAAATGGCACGGGAAAGGTGGGTGACTACAAACAGGAAGAGCTAAAAATACTCGACGCCGGGTGTGGAGAGAAGATTCCCCTGCTGAGTGAGGTCTTTGAGTTGATCGCCGGGCGTGCAGTCATCAATGTCGAATTGAAAGGTCATGGCAGTGCAGCACCGACCGCATTATTCCTTAAAGAATGGTTTCGTCTGGGTCGCTTGAAAGAAACGGATGTTCTTGTCTCTTCACTCAGCCTGCAAGAACTTAGAGAATTCAGAGTTCTCCAGCCGGATTTACGCGTGGCAGTTGTCTATGATCGAGAGCCGGAAAACTTATGGCAGTTAGTCCATGAGTTGAACGTCTGGTCTCTTCATGTTGATTTGCCACTGGTCTCTGAGAAGCTTGTTGAGAGGGCTCATCAGCGAGGATTGCGTCTGTTTGTTTTTACTGTAAACCGGCCGGTTGATCTGAGGCGGTTACAACAGATCGGCGTCGATGGAATTTTTACCGACATTCTTCTCACCCCGGAACGCTAACCGCCTTCTTTTAAATGAGCCGGACCAAACAGCCCCGCAGAGCATAAGTTCTGCGGGGCTGTTTGGTTTGACCTTTATGGAAATGAGTTACCTGTTGTTTCGATTGGAAATGGTAATGAGAACTTTTGCGGAGAGCGGTCTTGATCCGTGCATGTTTTTGTGATTTTCCGAAGAGACAGCATCCATGTTGACCGTTTTCTGAGATGCCGGATGCCATATCGCGGAACGACTCAGAAAAATAGGAGTGCGGTTTGCTATCGAAGACTTCTTCATAACGCTCCTCCTTTCGTTGATGATCAGCAATAAAGAATTGCCACCACCTTTGTTAGGGGCGCCCCAGTTTTTTGCAAAGCCGGGACAACTGATGTTGTTCACGTGCGGTCAGTATGTTCATTTGAGAAACAACTTCTTCAACATGTTGCGGAAAAATCCCTGAAATCAGATTTTTACCATTCTCTGTCAGGTCAACTTTGATATAGCGACGATCTTCGTCACTTCGCTGTCTTGAAACATAACCTCTTTTCTCCAGATTGTCGATCACAGTGGATATATTACCGCTGCTTTTCAGGATTTTCCGACCGATGTCCCGCTGGCAAAGAGGCCCCAGGTGATATAGGCATTCGAGAACCCCGAACTGGCTGGTGCTGAGTTTTGCCTGTAAAAGATGCTTGAGGGCACGGCTTGAAACAGAGTCTGCGGCACGCTGAAGTTTGATGTAACTACCGAGTGCCAGAGCCTCGGTTTCCGTACCCTGGTAGCGGAATCCCATAATGGCTCCATGTCGAATTGATTTTATAAACTATCACTAAAATGGTTAACTAGTCAAGGAGAAGGGATGCTGTTAAAAGGTTTCTTCCAGATCAAGGCGGAAAAAATCGCTCGCTTTCGGTTGTTGCTCATCAAGTGCGTAACGGACAGGGGCCGTACCGGGGGCAAAGGCTTCGAAGTAGGCCTGTTCGCTGTCTCCTTCCAAAAGCAATCCGGTTTTAGTGTCGATGGGGTGGAATTCAATGCTGTCAGGGACCGTAAATTCCTGAACCGAATACTGTTTGACCGCTTCGGTCATGAAGGCTGTCCAGGCCGGAGCCGCTGCCCTGGAGCCGGTTTCACTTTTGCCCAGCGGCCGCTCCTGATCGTAACCGGTCCATGAGACAGTGGCCAGTTGGGGGATATAGCCGATATACCAGGCGTCTTTCAGATCGTTGGTAGTTCCGGTTTTTCCTGCTGAAGGGCGTCCGATTGCTTTCGCTCGCCAACCGGTTCCCTCCCGTACGACGCTCTCCATGATATTGGTAATCAGATAGGCGGTTTCCGGTGAGATCACGCGTCGTGGTGGTCGTCGGATCAGACGTTGGTCAGCTGCCATCCCGTTTGCAAAATCTGCCGGATCGATCGATTCGAGAATCCGTCCGTCCCGATCGAGAATTTTCGTAATGTAGGTCGGCGGAGCCAGAATCCCGCCGCTGGCAAATACGCTGTAGGCCGAGAGCATCTCCAGTGGAGTCACGGCAGTTGAACCGAGGGCCAGAGTCAAGTCTCTGGTCAGTGGAGTTTCAATCCCGAGCTTACGGGCATAGTTGGCAACGTAGCCAACCCCGATATCCTCAAGAATTTTCACAGTGATAACGTTGCGCGAATGAGCCAAAGCCTGCCGAAAGGTGGTGGGTCCATAAAATTTTTCTTCATAGTTCTTCGGTTTCCAGGCACTCAGCTTGCCGTCTTCATTTTTCTCTTCGTAGATCAGTGGGGTATCGAGTATGACGCTGGCGGGACTGTAGCCTTTGTCGAGGGCCGCAGCATAGATAATCGGCTTGATCGCCGAGCCGGGCAGGCGCATTGCCTGAATCGCTCGGTTAAATTGGCTTTCACCAAAATCGTATCCCCCAACCATCGCTTTAATCTGTCCATCCGCAGGGGACATGGAAATCAGCGCACCCTGTGCCAGTGGCGCCTGCTCCAGACGAAGTTGCAGTTGTCCATCAGCGTCGAACTTGTGAATCCTGACGTCGACAATTGAGCCGATCGGCAAACGGGTCGGTTTTCCCTGGTCGACATTGCCGCTCGCTTCTTCACCTTCGGCAACCACGGCAATAGGGGCGGCCCACCTGGTTTCTTTTAGCGGGATGACACCCTTCATTTCTCCTACCAGACAACGAATTTCTGTTTCAGTTCCATCGATAACCAGTGCCTGCAAAAAGCTGCCAACCTGTGGTTTTTCTTCCGTCAGTTCTTCTTGCTGCGTGGCAAGAAAGGTGGACCACTCTTCCGCAGCCAGAATCTGTTCCGGGCCACGATAACCGCGTCTCTTATCATGGTTGCGCAGGTTTTCCCGGACTGCTTCGCGGGCGGCCTGTTGCATCGTGAGGTTAAGGCTGGTGTGAATCTCCAGTCCTCCGGAATAAAGCATCTCTGTACCGAAACGTTCCTCCAGGTAACGCCTGACCTGTTCATTGAAGTAGGCAGTCTCTTCCATGTGGGTATTTAAGCGCGGCTTGATGGCCACTTCTTCAGCGGCGGCCTCATCCGCCTCCTGCTGACTGATAAACCCTTCATTGACCATCCGCCCCAGAACGTAATGTTGCCGAGCCATGGCTCGTTGATAATGGCGATAAGGAGAATAGCGACTTGGCGCCTGAGGCAGGCCTGCCAGAATTGCGCATTCGGCGAGGGTTAACTGCTCAACATTTTTGTCAAAGTAATTTTCAGCTGCAGCTTCAACCCCGTAGGCGCGATGGCCGAGATAGATCTGGTTCAGATAGAGATAGAGAATTTCCTCTTTGGTCAGGTGTTGTTCCATCCGCCAGGCCAGAATGGCTTCCTTGAACTTGCGGGTGAAGGTTCTCTCTGAGGTCAGCAGGAGTTTTTTAGCCACCTGCTGGGTGATGGTACTGCCACCCTGGGCGATCCCGCCGGCCCTGACGTTTTTCAGGGCTGCGCGCAGGATTGATTGGAAATCGATTCCCTGGTGTTTAAAAAAGCTGGAATCCTCTGCGGCCACAAAAGCCTGGGTCAGCTGGCGGGGCATCTGCTCAATGGCGACCAGCACCCGCCGTTCTTTAGAGTATTCGGCGATAATTGTTCCGTCGTCACTATAGATTCGGGTGATCAGAGGGGGACGATAATCCGCCAGGGTTTCGACGCGTGGCAGAGTGCTGGACACGTAGAAATAGGCTCCGACAAGAGCTGATGTGCCCAGAACAGTGCCACCAAGCAGGCACCAGAGAAGTGTGGAGAATATGCTGCGAAGGGTTATTTTTTTTAGTGAAAATTTCATGGAGTAAGCCAAAAGCCCTTATCTTCTAAAGAGATGATCTGTTTTTCCGGTCCGACCGTAGTTTATACCATGCTCATCAAAAGCAGGGCAACTTTCACGATGACCGGACAGGTCCAGACTCTGCGAATTGTAATACTGCAGAGTTGAACTTTGTCAGAGCGGAGAGTAGGATAACCGCATGTTATCGGTTGAGATGTGGTCAAAGGAGAGAAAATGATCCGACGGACAAAAATTGTAGCCACCGTGGGGCCTGCCTGTGAAGATCAGAAAGGGCTGGAAGCCCTTCTTGTTGCTGGTGTCGATGTGTTCCGCCTGAATTTTTCGCATGGAGAACAAGAGCAGAAGCGGGTCTGGATAAAAACAATCCGCGAACTATCTCGCAAATATGAGCGGGCTGTTTCCATCCTTGGCGACCTGCAGGGTCCGAAAATCAGAACCGGACTGATGCGAGATGGCGAGCAGATACTGAAAGTGGGGCAGAAGGTTATAATCACGACTGACCAGAGAGAAGGTGCAGACGGAATTATTCCGACAAGCTACAAAAACCTGCCACAAGATGTGGTGGTCGGGAACCAGATTCTCCTTGATGACGGACAGCTTGAGCTGGAGGTCCTGGGTACGGACGGCAACGAGGTTCAGTGTCTGGTCCGGGTTGGTGGTTTGCTCAAAGATCGCAAGGGGATCAACCTTCCGGGGGTGAAGGTGTCTGCTCCGGCTATGACCGAAAAAGACCGGCAAGATCTGCAGTTCTGTATCGAGCAGAGTATCGACTGGGTGGCACTCTCTTTCGTCAGAGCGGCAGATGAAGTCCAGAAGTTAAAAGAGATTCTGTCCAGGGCAGGGTCGGAACTGAAGGTCATCGCCAAGATCGAAAAGCCGGAGGCTGTCGATAATTTTGCCGCTATTCTTGACTCTTCCGATGGGATCATGGTGGCACGGGGGGATTTGGGAGTAGAGATTCTTTCCGAACGGGTGCCACTGATTCAAAAAAATATTATCCGTCAATGCAATCTGGCAGGCAAACCGGTGATCACGGCGACTCAAATGTTGGAAAGCATGATCCAGAACCCGCGTCCGACCCGCGCAGAAACTTCGGATGTTGCCAATGCCATTTTAGATGGAACCGATGCGGTGATGCTGTCGGGGGAAACCGCGTCCGGGTCTTATCCGATAGAGGCAGTGAAGGTTATGGATCGGGTGGCCCGTGATGTTGAGACCGACTCTCGCCTCCATAAGAGAATCCATGCGCTGATGCCCGATAGTGACGGTTCTTCTCCTCTGACTGAAGCGATCGGCCAGGCTGCCTGCCAGGTTGCGGAAAATGTTGGCGCGACAGCGATCCTGGCGTTTACCCAGACCGGCAGCACTGCTGCGCTGGTTGCTAAATATCGTCCGAATATGCCGGTGCTTGCGGTGACTCCATCACAAAAAGTCCGCAGACGGTTGGCGCTCTATTCAGGGATCAGATCGCTGAGGGTCGACATTGAGGGGAGCACCGAAGCACAGATCGTGTCGGTGGCAGATGCTGTCCTCGCATCCGGGTTGCTGAAAGACGGCGAGGTGGTTGTCCTTACCATGGGCAGCCCGATGTCCGCCCCTGGCACCACCAACCTGCTTAAGGTTCATCGCCTTCAGAGCAGTGATTCTTAAGACGGTCAATGAGTTGACCATTCGATGACAAACCGATTATGCTCGCGGTTGATGCTTCATTGTATAAGGATAGAAAAGAATGAAAAAAGCAGTTGTTCTCTATAGCGGCGGCCTCGACTCGACGACCTGCATGGCGATAGCCCGCAATCAGGGGTTTGAGCCCTATGCTCTCAGCTTTGCCTATGGACAGCGACATTCAGTCGAACTGGACAAAGCACGGGATTACGCGCCCTTGATCGGAGCCAGAGACCACATGGTTGTCGATATCGATTTGCGGAAGATGGGGGGGAGCGCTCTGACGGCTGATATCGAGGTCCCCAAGGATGGCTCAAGTGAAGACGACATCCCGATTACTTATGTTCCCGCCCGCAACACCATCTTTCTGTCGTTTGCCCTGGGTTGGGCGGAAGTGCTGGGGTCGAGTGATATCTATATTGGTGTCAATGCTCTCGATTATTCGGGGTACCCTGATTGTCGCCCCGAGTTTATCGAGTCGTTTCAAGCCATGGCCAACCTTGCGACGCGGGCCGGGGTTGAAGGTAACATTCCCTACCGGATTCATGCCCCGTTGATCGATCTGACCAAGGCACAGATTATCCAGCAGGGGGTCGCGCTGGGGGTCGATTACCGGCTGACCCATTCCTGCTATGATCCCGATTCGGCCGGTCGCTCCTGTGGCAGTTGCGATTCCTGTTTGCTGCGACTTAAGGGCTTTTTGGAAGCGGGACTCATTGATCCGGTCGATTACATCAGCTGAGCAGTTTCTCGATACCTGAGGTTGAACCGTATGGGCCAAATGCCTGACATGCAGCAGAGCCGCGATAACCGAAACATTGCCATCGACAAGGTCGGTGTCAAGGATATCCGTTATCCTATTGTGGTGCAGGATAAACATCGCGAAGAGCAACACACAGTGGCGCGGGTCAACATGTTTGTTGATCTGCCGCACCATTTCAAAGGGACTCACATGAGTCGCTTTATCGAAGTACTCAACCTTTATCATGGTGCGATCGGCGTCAACAACCTCGAAACAATTCTGGCCGAGATGAAGAAAAGGCTTGAGGCGGGCAGCGCTCACCTTGAACTGGAGTTTCCTTACTTCATAGAAAAGCGGGCGCCCGCTTCCGGGGCGCGTGGCCTGATGGAATACCAATGTCGGATGCTCGGCATTCTTGGCGAGACGTTTGATTTCATTCTTGAAGCGAGGGTTCCGGTGACATCGCTCTGCCCCTGCTCTAAAGAGATCAGCGACCGCGGTGCCCACAATCAGCGAAGCATGGTAAGTGTTCAGATTCGCTACCGGGATCATATCTGGTTGGAAGATTTAATCGAGTGGGTGGAGGGCTGCGCCAGTGCTCCGGTCTATTCCCTGCTGAAGCGAGAAGATGAAAAAGCTGTTACTGAGCAGGCATATGATAATCCAATGTTTGTTGAGGATATGGTTCGGGCGATAACCGAAAAGTTGAAGAGTGTTCCGGAGATTACCTGGTTTCAGGTTCAGTGTGAAAACTTTGAATCGATTCACAACCATTCGGCCTACGCCCAGGTCGAATTTCAAAGGTAACGCGCGGGCTGTGGATAAGTCTGTGGAAAGCGTGGATAACCTGCCGAGGTCTACCAGAGTTCTTGGTGTTTTTGCCAAGGAACCCATCCCGGGCCAAGTGAAAACGCGACTGACCCCTCATCTCTCTGCCGAACAGGCTGCAGGGCTCTATCATACCTCTCTTCTCGAGACGGTTGCGACCATGGCTGACGGAGACTTTGATCTGGTTCTCTGCTACAGCGGCGATAAAAACTATTTTCGACAAACTTTTCCAGGTGTTGAACTGTATGAACAGCACGGGGATGATCTGGGTGCACGGATGGAAAATGTCCTTCGGCAGTTTCTTCAGCAAGGCTATCAACAGGCAATGCTGATCGGCAGCGATAGTCCGGATTTGCCCTTGCTTCTGGTAGACCAGGCATTTGCAGCTCTTTCTTCCTATTCTTTGGTTCTCGCCCCGGCGCATGACGGTGGATATGTCTTGATCGGCGAGTCATGTCATTGTCCACATTTGTTTGAGGATATGCCCTGGAGTTCGGCTGATGTGCTGTCGTTGACTCGGCAGCGCGCTGAAGCTTCAGGGATTGAATATTTTTTGTTACCTGCCTGGGATGATCTGGACGATCCCGGCGCGCTGCAACGCTTTCTGCGACGTTCTCCCGAATCAAGGACCGCGAAATATTTGCGGAGTCATCGGCCGGAGACGGAATAACGGTCTTCTGTTTAAAATAGGTAAAGTACGGTTGACTTGCAGTTGGTGCTGCCGGATAATTTGCCATTGGTTGAAATCAAATTGGTTATGTGGCAGCTTACCGATGGGGTTGAGCGCCGACAATTACTCAAAGGAGAATTGCTTTGGATCTAGTACTTCAGGCAGGCCCGATCGTTAAACTGGTGCTGCTTATTCTGGTCTATTTTTCGCTGGTGTCCTGGGCGATCATCTTTTACAAATTTCGGGTGATCCAACAGGCCATCAAGGATTCAGATCGGTTTCTGGACTTTTTCTGGGCCAAGAAACGTTTCGATATCATCGGGCAGGGAGTCCGTGATTTCACCAACTCTCCGTTGGCGATCCTGTTTCGTGAGGGATACCATGAACTGCTTCAGTTTAAAAAACGCTCAATCGCAGGTGTCGAGGATGACGAGCTTTCGACAGACCTGGGCGGGACCGGGAACGTCGCGCGAGCTTTGCGCCGGGCGAGCACGCAGGAAACCCACCGACTGGAGAAATACCTGACTTTTCTGGCCACAACCGGTTCGACCGCACCGTTTATCGGTCTGTTTGGAACGGTCTGGGGGATCATGGATGCCTTTCAGGGGATCGGACAAACCGGCAGCGCCTCATTGGCGGTTGTTGCTCCCGGTATCTCCGAGGCTCTGGTGGCAACCGCTATCGGGCTGGCAGCAGCGATTCCGGCGGTTATGGGTTACAACCATTTTCTCAATAAGGTTAACGTCCTGATCGGCGAGATGGATAACTTCAGCCAGGAATTCCTCAATATCGTCGAGCGGATGGAGCGGGGTCAATAGATGGAAGTCGGACGCCCAGGTGGCGGTAACCGCAGTGCCCTGTCTCAGATCAACGTGACGCCCTTTGTTGACGTCATGCTGGTCCTGCTGATCATATTTATGGTCACCGCGCCGATGATGGATCAGGGGGTAGAGGTCGATCTTCCCGAAATCGCTGAAGCTCCCAGCCTTCCTGTCAAAAAAGAACCGCTGGTCGTGACGGTCGAGAAGAGCGGAAAGATCTTAATCGGCAAGACCGAGATCGAAACAGTATCCAAGTTGACACCGGTTCTGGAACAGGCCTTGAAAGGAAAAACCGACCAGGAAGTTTTTCTGGAGGCGGACCAGAAGGTTCCATATGGTCGGGTGGTTGAGGTGATGGCAGCTATCAAGCGGGCAGGTGTTGACAAGATGGGTATGGTGACCCGAATGCCTGAGGAATAGCCTGACCCGATGAAGTTACCCAAGAAGCAGAGCTGGCGACAGCTGCACTCCCGTCTTGAGCCTGGTTTCAAAAGGATGTTGTGGCTATCGGTGGCGATTCATTTTCTGTTCCCGATCCTGTACACCGGGTTACTCCATTTCACGCCTGAAAAAGCGAAACCCCCGGTTTACAGGGTCAATTTGGTGAACAAACCGGTCAAAAATCCTCAGGCCGGCCGGCCCGAAGCAAGCCCGAAACAGGAGACTAAAACAGTAAAAAAGGCCAAGCCGAAACCCGTGGTTAGACCGACGCCCAAACCGAAGCCTGTGGTTAAGCCAAAGCCCAAACCGAGCCCTAAACCCGAACCAAAGTCCAAGCCGGTGGTGAAACCGACACCCAAGCCGAAGCCTGAACCAACTATCAGCAAAGCAGATGAGCAGAGTTTTGACCAGAAGATGGCTGAACTCAGGCGACAGCAAGAGCGGGAAGATCGCTTGGCCGCTCTAAGGGCCGAATTGGAGCGAGAACGGAGAAAGGTTGTCTCTCCGGTAGAGGATGCGCCGGTCGGTGAAATTACCGGCAAGGGAGATCAAGAGGGGATCGCCTATGCTTCCTATGTAAAAGAATTTATAACTGAACGATGGCGGCTCTCGAAGTACCAACTCCCGAGTCTGAATCTGGAAGCCGAATGGAAATTGATCTACAATGCGCAAGGGAAGCTGATTCACAAAAAAGTTATTTCGAAATCCGGAAACAAGGCGTTTGATGATTCTCTGCTCACGGCGATAATGAAGTCGCAGAATCTGGGACGCGAACTGGAAGAGCAGACTGAATTTGAAGTCACCTTCAATCTGAGAGAAATGCAGAACTGATGATAATTTTTAAAAGAGTTTTACTGTTGGTGTTGGCCCTGCTGATCACGGTTTCATCAGCCCTGGCGGTGAAGATCGAAATCAGCGCTCCGGGAGAGCAACAGATTCCCCTGGCGATCACTTCTTTCGTGCCGATGGGACAGATCCAGCCTGAGATTGCAACGGAAATAAATGCGGTTCTTGATGCCGACCTGAGCCTTTCCGGCCTGTTCAGCATGGTGGATCGGGCTTCTTATCTCTCCGATGCCGAGACCCTGGGACTGAACAGCGTGCAGGTTGACTTTACCCAGTGGAAGCTGCTGGGAGCTGAGGCGGTGGTCAAGGGAGGCTATCGTATTGAGGACGGTAAGCTGATTATAGAAGCGCGCCTTTTCGATGTCATCTCCCGGCGGATGTTGACCGGTCGTCGCTATATAGGCAAGCCGGAGGAGGTGCGGCGGATCGCTCATACTTTTGCCGATCAGGTGATGCACAGCCTGACCGGGGAAAAAGGACCGTTTTCCAGCCGGATCGCTTATGTCTCCAACCGGACCGGGAAAAAGGAACTTTACCTGATGGAAGTGGATGGTCATGCTCCGATTCGCTTGACCAATCATCGCAGTATTGTTCTTAATCCCGACTTTTCACCTGTCGGAAAAGAGTTGATTTTCACCTCGTACAAAAACAGAAACCCGGACCTGCATCGTAAAGAGATTTATACCGGCCGAGAAGCTCGCGTCTCCCACCGAACCGGGCTTAATATCGGCGGTCGGTTCAGTCCGAACGGTCGGGAAATCGCAGTAACACTCTCTAAAGACAAGAACTCGGAACTCTACCTGATTGGTACCGACGGAACCATCCATCGGCGCTTGACCAACCACTGGGGGATCGATGTCGACCCAAGCTGGAGTCCAGCTGCCGATAAGATCGCTTTCGTCTCTGACCGGCGAGGCAACCCCCATGTCTATATTGTCGATGTCGACAGTCTTGAGGTCAATCGTCTGACCTTTGATGGCAAGTATAATGCAACCCCGGCCTGGAGCCCTGATGGTGAACGAATTGCATTCTCCCGCCTGGAAGACAAGCGTTTCGATATCTATACAATCAATCCTGATGGGACTGATGAACGACGGTTGACTTTTGGTCCCGGAAACAAAGAGCATCCACGCTGGAGTCCGGATAGTCGCTTTTTGGTCTACTCATTGGATAGAGACGGTGAGAAATCCATTTACGTGATGCGTGCTGACGGAACAGGAAACCGCCGCATCTCTGCGCCAGGTGGCGATGACAGTCACCCCGCCTGGTCAGGACGATGGTAAAACCGCAAGAAAAGTTGTTTTTAATTTTTTCATTTTGTATAATGCTCGGATATTTTTGAAAAATGAAGCAAAACGAGTATGGATTTTTAGTTATCGCTATATGCGAAAGGAGTGGTTGATTATGCAAAAAATTACACTGACACGTCTATTTGTTCTTTTGGCGCTGGTTTCCCTGTTGTCGGCCGGGTGTGCCAAGAAGGCGGCCCAGGACGAGTCTCAGATGACCGAAGGAACTCAGGCTGTTGAAGAGACACAAATGCAGGACCAACAGATTTCTGCCGTTGAAGAGCAGCAGGTTTCCGATGTTGTTGCCGGTGACACTGCTTCGGGAATGCAGGAAGCAGTTTTACGGGTTCGCGATTTGTCTCGTATTTATTTCGATTTCGACCAGTATGTACTGACCAAAACCGCGCAGGATACTCTTTATGCCAATGCTCAGGTGCTTAAGGCCGCACCGGAAGTCAAGATTGTTGTTGAAGGGCATTGTGATGAGCGTGGTTCAGACGAGTACAACCTGGCGCTTGGAGAAAAACGTGCGGTTGCGACCAAAAATTATCTGATCTCTCTCGGGGTGCCGGCTGAGCAGATGGGCACGATCTCCTATGGCGAAGAAGTTCCTCTCGATATGGGGCACAGCGAAGAAGCCTGGGCCAAGAACCGGCGTGCAGAATTTACCTTGCAACGTTAATCACCTGATCAATCGAAAAGGGGTCGTACAGATTTGTGCGGCCCTTTTTTTATGGTAAGGAGAAAAATATGAAACAAATATTGTTTCCGATCCTTGGGCTGTTCCTCCTTGTCTCAACCGGGTGTCTGCCGCCTTCCCAGAGCCAATTGCGGATGGAGATGGACCTTGAAGAGATGAAGCGTCGCCTGGCTCAGGTCGAACAAGGCAATGCTGAAATTTTAAAAGGCGGTGGAAGTTCTTCCCGGCAGCAGACCGAAGTTCTAGGTCGTCAGTTAGCCGAACAGCAATCCGGCCTGGACACGCTGCGGGTTGAGTTACAAGCGATAAATGGTCGCCTGGATGATCTGGCCCGCGAAAATCAACAACGCGGTGACGAGTTCGGGTTGGTGCGAGATGATCTCGGGATGCAGGTCAGCGCTCTTGAGGGTCAGGTGATGAAAATGGAGCAGGAGCTGGTGCGGCTTGAGCAATTGGCCAGGAAAGCCACTCAGGCCCAACCGGTATCGACCATCAAGGTTGCCCCCTCGGCCGACAATCCCGAGCTTCTCTACAAGCAGGCACTCGATAATATTCGGACTGCACAGCAGTATGCGACAGGTCGGACGCAGCTGGAAAAATTTCTTAAGGAATATCCCAGGCATGATCTGAACGTCAACGCTATGTACTGGATCGGTGAAGCCCTCTATGGTGAAAAAGAGTATGAGCGGGCAATCCTGCAGTTTCAGGATGTCATTCAAAAATTTGGTGATCATCCGAAAGCGGCGGCGGCAATGTTTAAACAGGCCCTCTCTTTCAAAAGCCTTAATGACAATCAGAACGCCCGGACAACGTTCCAGAAACTGATTAACAATTATCCGTTAGCGCCTGAGGCGGAAAAAGCCAAACAGCAGATTGCCGATCTGCCCAAAAGCTAAGCGCTTGAAAACTCTTTCCCTGGGCCCGGCGATCGGCATCTGTTGGCGGCTATAGTTCAATGCATGCCGATAGACATCAAGCAGGCAACTCAAAATATTGGGGTGCCTGCTTTTTTTTCAGAATCAATCTCTTGAGAGGTAAACCCGGTTGTCCTCTTGATCAGTCAAGGTCCAGACGACGGAAGGCAGAGAGTACATCGTTCTGACTGAGAATGCCGAGAAGTTTTTTCGGTTGTTCCGGGTCGATGACCGGGAAAAAGCTGATATTCCGTTTTTTCTGCAGAGTTTTCAGGGCCTCACGCAGGGGGGTATCCGGCGGAATGGCATGATGGCTGGATGACGCCAGATCGCTGGCCACTAACAGATTTGAAAGCGAAGGATCGAACAGCAGGTTGCGAATTTCAGTGTAATTGATAATACCGACGAAATTTTGTTGATCATCGACCACCGGAAAGCGATCATAACGACTATGAGCGATCATCCGCAATAGTTCTTGAAACGGTGTGCCATGATGAATTGTTTCAACGTTGTGGCGCATGATATGACGGACCAGAATATCTCCGGGATTATCAAGGTTGTGACCGGCGGGAAGGCCCAGCGATGACCGGAAATGATGGGCAACACTGTGAAGTCCTTCCATTGCACCCTGCGGGGCGCGCTTACGCAGCAGGGAGAGGATAGGTACTTCTCCTGCCTTAACAAGCCCATGCCGAACCGCCAGTGGCCCGAAAAGTTCAAAAATCACGACAGCGCCCAAGACAACGGTCTGAATCAACGGTCCACCCTCCGGCCACTGATGGGCCAGGGTCGTCGCCAGTCCAATTGCCATCCCCGCCTGGGCGAGAAGGGTCATTCCGACCCAGCTTTGTTCCCTACTGCCAAAGTGACCGATCTTCGCTCCGATTCTCGCTCCGATCAGTTTGCCGAAGGTCCGGGAGATGACATAGGCAAGGCCGAGCAGTCCGATATGTCCTAACGTCTCGATATGCAGGTTGGCTCCGGCCAGAACAAAAAAGACGACATAAAGCGGGTAGTCGATCTGGTTCATAGAGGCGACCAGCCTGGTCCAGCGCGGAGAACTGTTCGCCAGAACCATACCCAGGACCATGCAGGCCAGCAGAGGTTCAATTCCCAAGGCTCGGCAAATGGCCGCGGTTGCAGTGACTCCACCCAGAATCAGAATTTTATGTTCACTGACCAGTTCCATTCGTTGAGCCCAGACCGACATGGAAAAGCCGAGCCCTCCGCCAATCAGCACCGGCATCAGGATCTCAAACAGCAGTCCAGCGTAGTCACCGTTGGGGGTCACCAGAAGGTGGGCTGCGACAGCAAAGCAGAGAACTGAAAAGAGATTATTCAGACCGACCAGGGTCAGGATTGACGAGGTGACCGGCCCTTCTGCTTCATATTCACGGATAACCATCAAGGTTGCAGCAGGAGCTGTGGCAACGCCGATAATCCCGGCAAATATTCCAAAATAGGATGACGTCTGCAACAGGCTGAGTGCGCCGACGGTTGTCTTTAACAGCAGCAGATTGACAGCAAAAACGGAAATTCCGACAAAGAGAGTGGTGACTAAAATTTCACCGAGTGAAAAAAAGAGAATTCTATGTTTCCAGCGGTGAAGGCTTTCGGTCCGGAGTTGACCGCCGATATTCATCAGAATCAGCGCCAGCGCCACATCTGTGATCAGGCGCAGTTCGGTTAACGCATAACGGGTTACCAGGTGCGGGACTCCAAAAATATCAGCGAACGACGGTCCTGTCACCAAGCCGGCTAAAAGGTATCCTGTTACTCGAGGAACCCTGCAAAGGGTTGCCAGTCGGCCTCCGATCAGGGCACCGATCAGGATGACAGCGAGAGCGCTGATGATATGGAAAAAGTTATCTGGCATAGGCTGCTTGTCGTGTCGGGGGTTTGAGAAGCTATTTTGTCTCAGGCGATGCGGTACCGCTGGAATGGGCAGGCCCAGTGCTTCTGTAAAGTGCGTTCTTGAATTCTAATAAAACCATATCCAGACAGAAAGGTCAAAAAGCAACGACGGAAGATCTGTAACATTAACGTAATAAAAAAAGGGGCTCTCGCTCGCACAAGGGCCCCTTTTTTATTACGTTGTTTTCAGTTTGAGTTTAGAGGCCACCCATGGGGTCGCCGTTGTAGCCGAGCTTCACCCAATCCATTCGGCCGCTGTCGCCGTGACAGTCAAGACAGGTGAGTGCCTCTTCCTTCGCGGAAACCTGATGGTTCAGACGCCAGTACATAATAGTTTCGGCAAAACCGTATTCACCACTATAAGGGAGACCGGCGGCTTTCATGCCGATTTCGGCCGCCTGGTTCCAGTCAAAGGTTTTCCAGTAGCCATCTTTGCCGATCAGATGGGCCGCAATCAGGATGTTGTTTTTGGTGTCGTAAATCTGCTTGCCACGCATAACTTTGAAAGGAAAAATCTTTGCCCCCTGGTCCTCTTTCGTTGCAGTCGGAGCAGACATGAGCAGCGGTTCGCTCGGATCAAAATTTTCTCCGCGAATATATGCTTCATTTTTGCCGTCTGTGTACCAGGCATATTCAGGGACAAGGTTTCTTCCGTATTCCATCTCGCCCTTCTTTGCAACGTAGACATGTTTACCAAATTGGTCGGTGACCTCTTCACGGTCCTGATCACCAGCTTTCGACCAATCCCACCAGAGCTTGGTGGCCCGCTCTTTGGAGTAGGTCGGGATGTGACAGGTCTGACAGGCGACGCTTGCGATATGGGTATTGAGTCGAGACTCCGCGTGCGGTGCATCGTGACACTCTGTGCAGTCGAGTTCGCTCATGCCGATCGGTGAAACGCCCATGGAATTGCCAGGAATTGCATGGTTCTTTGTCACATGGCAAGTCTGGCAGACGAAATCGTTGCCATCGGCAGCCATGTGGATATCAGTAGATTTTTCAGGGTAGAACATGGATCCATCAAGGTCGCCGTGTTTCACTGCATCGCCCCCGCCACCGAAAAAGTGACAAGAGCCGCAGTTTTCACGCATCGGCATGCCAACGTTCTGAGCGACCTTAAGCAGGTTGACTTTTTCTTTTGGAATACCGCCGCCGCTGGTTGCTTTTGCGTAGGTGCCAGTTGTGTCGTGGCAGACCAGGCAGTCGACCTTGGTCTTGTCGCTGAAGTCGAAGGTGTTGGCATCGGTCATACCGTATCCGGCATGGCAGCGGGCACAACTATCTTCGTTCGAAGCAACGCTGGTGCAGTAGTTGTTGAATGCGTTGCGCTTGCCGCGCTGGTAGGTTTTTCCGTTCATCACTTGTTCAAGCGACCAGTTCCAATGGCTGGTTTTCATGAAGTCTGTCGCCGCATCCTCATGGCACCTCAGGCATTGTATGGTCGCCTCTGGCCCGCTGGTGATGGGACCTTCAATACGGTCTTTATGGCTGGCTATGACGACAGATGGCAAGGTCATGATCAGGAGCAGAGCCAGAAGTAGAACTCTATTGTTCTTTTGTTTCATTTTATCCTCCCCGTAAAACCCTTTATGTCCACTTGGATGCATCTCAGAAGAGACCGACAGTTACTCATAACGAGTTTGAGTTGAAATCTTTATAACTAAACATTTATATAAATAGATCATCTTCGACAAAATGAAAGAGGAGTTGCCTCCTCTTTCATTTATTAATAACGAATGATAATTAAAATTTGATAGTCAAAGAAGTATAACCATCCCAAGCTGTATCTGCGACCGGGAGAAGAGAGACTGCGGTGCCATTCAGGACGTCTTCAACTTTCTGGGGGGTACCAACTGGAGAGCCACTACCAGTGTACTCGTAGTCGTAGTAGATTCCACCAACCTTGATGAACATGTTGGGATTGATATCAAAGATGTAATAGGCCTCGCCAGCATGACCACGGGTTGCGAGCTTGCTGCCGATGACATCATCCTGCGCCTGGGTGAATGGCGTCCAAAATTCGGATCCGTAATTGTATTCGATACCGAACTTACCGCCCGGAGAGGGCACTTGGATGCCAACATAGACGCTGTAACCATCTTTGGTGGAATCGTCCACTACTTTGTTGGTCGGAACGGGAGTTAATTCACCATTGATATCTACTACTTGATATAAATTGTCGCTGCCCATGCCCCCGAACAGTCCGGCTTCGCCATTCGGACGAAGTTGGGTCCAGCCGAAGGATCCAAACATGTTGACGCCGTTCTCTTGCTCACGAACGTAGCCCAGCCCGCCGAGCAGCATGTCGCCGATTACAGTGGTCGGCTGGTAGCGGACCATGAAGTTCATGTTCGGGAAGTTTTGGGCGTCCTGATTAATAGTCGGGGCAAAGAGAGGCATCAGCTGAGAAGGAAAAGCGAAGGTACCCTTGAATCCGTCCACTACATTAATGGCGCCGAATGCGGTCAACTGCAGGAAGTTGGTGCCGTCATCCATGATGTCCAGGTTAATCCCGCCCAGATGGGTGTCCTGGGTGGCGAAGTCGTTGGTATTATAAAGCTCGCCATTGCCGTACTGAGATTCGAAGCCCTGACCGTAGCAGAAGCGAATAGTCTGGCCCTCGACGCCAGTCAGCTTGCTTAGTTTATAACCAGCGGTTATTCCATCAAAGTTGAAGTGGACCAAGTGACCAGACGGGGTGCCGCCACGCATTTCATTCTCGCGGAATTGGCTGGGAGGACCATAGGTCGAAGGGCGGCGACCGATAGAGAGATAGAAGTTACTGTCACCTATGTCTTTCCAGTTGAAATAGGCGCGCTCAACCCGGAGAAAATCGCCGGAAGTGTTGCCACTGTTGGTGCCGTCCATGGTAAAGGCATCCCAGGAATCGAACACTTTGGTACCCGTGGAGTCACCCCAGTTCTTGTACATGATAAGGCGACCGGCAAAGTCGACGTTCTTCCAAACTTTGGCTTTCATGCCAAGGCGCAGGCGAGTAGTGTAGAGCAGATCGTTATTAAGATCATCCTTCGTCGGTTTGTCGCCGAGGTCGAAACCCAGCATCGAGAAGCCGCCAACTGCGGGCAGCTGTCCAGCACCGAAAGCTGCAGCAAAGTTAGGGTACTGGCCCATGAATGCACCGATAGGGGAGGTCGGGTCCGCAGGATTGCCGAATGCTCCGCTCATGGCATCAGCACCGAATTGATTCAGATCAACGGCCACTCCGGGATTCCAGGCAATATCCTGATAATGGACGGTGTCTACCTTGGTTCGCATATCGCCGTACCATTCGATACGATCCTTGGCCGTATGGGTCTCGTTCTTTTCAACGATATCCATCATGTCCTCAATTTCCACGGACATTTCCTGAATTTGTTTCTGCAGCTCTTCAAGTGTAGGAGCCGCCATGGCGCCCGCCGGGACCAGAAGCAGTCCTGCCAGCAGTAGGGTTAAAAAATTACGCATTTACTTTGCCTCCTGAAAAAGTGTGATTGCTTGAAATTAACCGCAGGTTTCCGGCTGATCGGAATCCGACGCATGGTCAAAAAGGAACTGGTTGATATCGAGCAGGTCCTTTTCAGAAAGGCCTTCCCAGGCTTTTGGGTCATGCTTGGCTTTTTTGAACATACGGTCCCATTGGGACTGGGTCTTGCTAAGTGGTGTTACGTCACCACCTTCGGCTCCATCGCTGTGACAGCTTTTACAGTTTTTCTTGAACAGGTACTTCCCTTTTCGAGGGTTGCCGCCGTCGATAGCGAAAACAGTAGTTGCAACGAAAGTAAGTGCCAGGGTGAGGGCTAACATTTTTTTCAGCATCATCTCTTGTCTCCTTCTTGCTCGCCGCATGCGAGTCGATGTTGTTGGACTTAATCCTGGTTCTGCTAATCTATGTCCAAAGGGTTGATATCGTTTTCTGGTTGCCGGGACAGGTCTCTATACCGAGGATTAGTGCCTGCCGCCATTGATAAATATTTATATTTAGACATATGGATATAGCTATCAAGATATGTGCCAGTTTCCAATTTCGTCTAACTTGCTGAAAAAAGGGGTTTTTGTTAAGGTGAATTAAAGAGAAGATTGAAACAATATGTTTCGAAAGGTGCGGGCAAGGTGGATTTAATCCCCTGCCCTTCGTGAGAGGGCCGGGGTCAGGGGCTATTGTCCACCCCATGAAACCTAATGTTTCACGAAACAATATGTTTCATGGGTGGAGAGGAGAAAAAGCATGGTGAAAATAACGACAGATCAGCTACTTAATCAGATTCAGCTGTTTCATGCGGCGCCAGAGGGTCGTTCGACTGATGCCAAGAGCGGTCGCAGTTTCATTTTTGTTCCAGCGAAACTGCTTTAGCGCCTGGAGAATTTCACTTTCATCACCCTGTTCATCCCGGCTGTTCGGTTCTTCTTCCGTTGCGATGATATTTCTGAGAGATGCAGGCAGAAAGCGTCTTTCGACCCGGCCAGTCGTGCTGGTGACGTATGCATGTTCAATGGCATTCTCAAGTTCCCGAACATTACCCGGCCAGTCGTGCGCCATTAAAAGAGCCATGGCCCGACTGGAGACGTCCTTAATTCTTTCCCCATGGGCGTTGAGTTTTTGAATAAAGGTTTCCACCAGAAGCGGAATATCCTCTTTCCGTTGTCGGAGCGCAGGCAGGTGGATCGGCACAACGCAGAGTCGGTAATAGAGGTCTTCACGAAAGGTTCCGTTGGTTATTTCCTGTTGCAGATCCTTGTTGGTCGCGGTCAGAACCCTGACGTTTGTTTTGATCGTTTCAATCCCGCCAACCCTTTCAAATTCCTTCTCTTGCAAGACCCGAAGCAACTTTGCCTGTAAAGCGACAGATGTATCTCCAATTTCATCCAGAAACAGGGTCCCGCCGTCAGCCAGTTCAAAACGCCCTGGTTTATCTTTTATTGCACCGGTAAATGCTCCTTTTTCATGTCCGAACAGCTCACTTTCAAGCAGACTTTCTGTAAGCGATGCGCAGTTAACCCGGACAAAAGGGCCTTTTTTACGATCTGAGCGATAATGGATCGCGCGCGCAAGAATCTCCTTTCCGGTGCCGCTTTCCCCCTGAATCAGGACCGTTGAATCTGTTGCGGCGACGGTGCTGACCTGTTCAAAGACTTCGAGCATCGATTTACTTTTACCGACAAACTCGCCAAAAGAATGGATGTCGCCCAGTCTTGCTTTAAGGGTTTCAATTTCACTGCGGTCTCGAATAATGCCGACGCAACCGCTGATATGTCCATCAGCGTCCCGGAGCAGGTCAGAAGAGAGGTAGGAAGGGATGGACTTCCCATTCTTACTGACCAGGTTCGCCATGCAGTTCTGTACCGGTTTCTGATGTTTCAGGGTCCAGCGTAAGGGGCAGTCGGTTTCACAGACATCAGTCTGAAAAATTTCCTTGCAGCGAAGACCAAGAACCTCTTCTTCCTTGAATCCGGTCATTCGTTCAAGGCTACGGGAAAAACTGGTGATCCGCATATTCTGATCAATTGTATAGATTCCATCGGCAATCGAATTGACCAGGGCACGGGAACGCTCCATTTCTGCTCGCAGAACCTCCTGCTTGTGCTGCAGCTTTGTCGAAAGATCCTGGATCATGGGGGCTTCGCGAAAGCTTTCCAACACAGCGACACATTTCCCGTTTTCATCTTGCAGAGGGGTCAGCTCAACCACCAGCGGCAGCTCATTGGTCGGCCCGGAGGTTTCCATGGTTCGTGGCCCGGACCAGGAGGTGACAACTTCATCGAGAGGGCAGGAGTCATCACAGAGTGAAAAGCCCGTGGCAGTGCTGCAGGGGCGACCGACCAGTTGCTCCTCCTCTGCCTGCAGGAGCAGACATGCCCCTTTATTTGCTGCCAGCACAATCCCGTTCAGGTCGAGCAGCAGAGCGGCTTGCGGAAGCTGGTCGAACAGGCCGCGATCGGAAAGAAACGGTATCGCCATGGATTTCAAAACCTCTGGAGAAATTCAAATATATTAGAAGTGTAATTTTATAGATGATGAACCTTTGCGTCAATGACTTGGGCAGGGGGGCAGAGTTGTTAAGGCAATGGTGCTATTCAAAAATCTTGGGGCGATGTCTTCGTCAGAGGAAGGTGGACTTTAAATGTGGCACCCTGGTTTTCAGTGGAAAAGACTTCGATCGATCCCCCGTGAGCCTGCACAATGCCGTAGGAGACAGACAGTCCTAGCCCGGTTCCCTTGCTTTTGGTTGTGAAGAAGGGGTTGAAGATTTTTTCTTTGATGGCAGAGGGGATTCCCGGACCGCTATCTTCGATAGTGACACGAACTTCGCGATCAGTGAATTCACTGATCAGTGAAAGAGTTCCCTTTCCTGCCATGGCTTGCATGGCGTTGAGCAGAATGTTGGTGAAGACCTGGCGCAAACGTTCACGGTCCCCTTCTATGTCTGGGAGCTTCGAGCTGAGGTTTTTCAACAGGCGAACCTCGTCCATGGCGACCTGATGGCTGAGTTGGGCCAAAATCTCTTCCAGCAGAAAATTGAGTTGAACATATTCCTGATGAATCTGTTGTTCACGGGCAAAGCTGAGAAGGTTCTGGGTAATTAAAGAGACCCGCTCGGTCTGTTTCATTATTTCATCCGCCTCTTCCCGACCTGAAGCGTCTTTGTCCAGTACCATTTGTAAAAGTTCAACATTCCCTCGAATAATCGCTGTGGGATTATTTATTTCGTGAGCAACTCCGGCAGCGAGCGACCCGATGGCTGCAAGCTTTTCATGACGCAAAAGTTCTTCCTGGGCCTGGATGAGCTGCAGGCTTTTTTCTTCAAGTTCCGTGGTTCGCTGCTGTACTTTTTCTTCCAGTTTTCGATTCAGGGCGAGCACGCGCTGGTCTTTTTCTCGTAGCGTAGAGGTCATCTGGTTAAAAGTTGCGGTGAGGTGGCCAATCTCGTCCTGACTGGAAATCGGCAGAAAAATGTTGGTATCGCCGGCGGCGACCCGTTCTGCAGATTTCGCCAAATCAAGCAGTGGACGGGATAGGCGTCTGGCTATGGCCAGACTGAGGAGAAAGCCAAGTCCTCCACCAAAGATAAGCAGGGCAAGCAAGGAGTAGGCAATTTTTCGTTTAAGCGCGTTAAAGGGTTCTTCCAGTTGGCCGACGTAAAGAACCCCGATCGCCTGTTTGCCAGAATCTACAATTGGTTCGTATGCAGTCAGGTACCATTCGTCGACGACTTTAGCCCGGGCCAGCCAGATTTGTTTCTTCTGTAAAACGGCCTCGGCCACCTCTTGAGATATCCGAGTCCCGATTGCTCGTTCTCCATTATTCAGGCGGATTGTGGTTGCCACTCTCAGCTCGTCAAGAAAGATAGTGGCACTGCCAACCGCTGTTCCTTCGTAGAGCTTCTGACCATAGACAACCTCTTTAATTCTATCAACCAAAGGCAGGTTCCCATTCAGAAGAACTCCACCATAGAGACAGCCGATCACCTGCTTCTGCTGATCAAACAGCGGAGCAGCACCGATCAGAAACATCCCTCTACGCTCATCGTCCCCTTGATTTTCAGCATGGCCGATCAAGGCTTGTTCGGCCAGGTTTAATCCTTCCCGCATCATTTCCCTTGGCTTAAGCAAAACAGCACCGGAAAATTCTTCACCTCTTAGTGTCTGCCAGATAAAGGAGAGGGGAGGGTCAGAGTCGACTGGGCCGGTTGATCCGAGAATTTTGCCTTTATTGTCTGTCAGGGTCAGGAGATCAAGCCCTTCACGCTGTCGGATGGTTGCGAGTTTATTGGCAGCGAACGGCATGTCGCCAGTCATGATTGCATTGGTCAGACTGCTGGTATGGGCTGTAAAGCGCACAACATCTTTGATCCGCATTTCTTCGTGATGCAGGACTTCGCGGGCCGCGCTCAAATCCTGGCGGATCTGTTGCTGGGTGTTGCCGACAATCCAGGCATTGATCAGGTAGAAGGCTGCAATGGAAACAAGTATTAAGACTGCGAGCAGAGGAGTAAGTGCTGCCAGCGTCATTTTGCCTCGGATGGAGATACCTTTTTTTGCACCAGGGTTCATCAGTCCGTCGTTGAGTCTGGAGTGAGGGTGTATTCCTTGATTTTTCGATCAAGGGTTTTTCTGGAGGTGCCAAGCAGCTGAGCTGCCTGGCTTTTGTTCCATTCAGTCTGTTTCAGGGCGCGGATCACCTGTGAACGCTCTGCGTCGCGGAGACTATACGGGGTGCTGTTGTTCAGCACGGCTTTTCCAGGCAGGTCAATTTTAAACGGTAGCAGGTCAACGCTGATCGGCTTGCCACGGGACAGGATTGCACAGCGCGCTATAACATTTTCCAGTTCACGAACATTGCCCGGCCAATGGTAACTCTCCATCGCAGACATTGCATCAGGGTCAATCTCCGGTAGCGGGTAGCGTGGCGTGTGAGCCGTCTGTTCAAGAAAATGTTTAGCCAATGGGACAATGTCTTCGCTTCTGTCGCGCAACGGCGGCAGTTGGAGGCTGATAACGTTGATGCGGTAGAAGAGGTCCTCGCGGAAATTGCCACGGGCTACCTCCTTTTCAAGATCTTTGTTGGTCGCCGACAGAAAGCGCACATCGACGTGGCGTGGCTTGGTCGAACCGACGGGTAAAAGTTCACCGAACTGCAGCACACGAAGTAATTTAGCTTGCAGCGAAGGGCTTAGTTCGCCGATTTCATCAAGGAAGAGGGTGCCGCCGTCTGCTTCCTCCAGCAACCCTTTTTGACTCTGAATAGCGCCGGTGAAGGCTCCTTTGAGGTGGCCGAATAGCTGACTTTCGAGCAGCGATTCCGAGAGTGCCGCACAGTTGACCGTAAGAAAGCGTCGATCCGCCCGAGGGCTGGCGTAATGAATCGAACTGGCAATCAGTTCTTTGCCGGTTCCACTTTCGCCCAAAATCAGAATTGCGGCATCGCTCTCGGCAACATCCAGCGCCATCTGGTAAACGTTTCCGAAGCTGCTGCTCTGGAAGATTGGCGGCCCGGAAATGCGATGCTCTTTGATCTCCTGTTTCAGAATACTGTTCTCTTCTCGCAACTGTTGTGCTTCCAGGCAATGGCGGACCATCGCCATCAGTTTTTCCTGAGGAAAGGGCTTGGTCAGGTAATCGTAGGCTCCCAATTTCATCGCCTCAACAGCCGACTCGATGGTGCCGTGCCCGGTCATCATAATCACCGAAAGATTTGGGCGCAGTTGTTTTATCCGCCGCAGCACCTCAATACCGTCCAGTTGCGTCATCTTGATATCGAGCAGTAGCAGGTCCCCGACATTGTCCTTGTCGGACACCCAGCCTAAGAGCATTTCCGGTTCAGCAAAGTTCTCTACCTGATAATTCCAGCTTCTCAGAATTTTTCCAAGATAGAGGCGCATCCCCTCTTCATCGTCACAGATCAGAATTTTTTCTTCCATGTTCAGCCTCGTGTCATTAATTCCTGTTGTCGTTATGTAAACAGAAAAAGGGCTTTATTGAAAGCTGTTTTGGCAGCCGTCAAAAAGTGGGTCGTTTGTATCCAGCTGGGAAGAAATGACCCACTTTTGCAATTGGGAACAGAACCACCGGTGAATAATCCCAGAACGCCATCACTTTGTTTTGACAGGGAAAACAGGGTTTCTGCTTTTCCGTAAACGGGTTGGCACGCCTGTTGCCATTCAGTCCGTTTCAGTTTGCCAGGACCATCAACATTGATGGGTCTGATTTGTTAATCATAAAGGAGAGAAGAATGGGTATTTCCAGAAGAAATTTTCTCAAGGGCGGAGGTATGGCCGCGGGAGCCGTCGCGGTCACCGGCAAGCCAGTTCGGGCTGCGGTGCAGAGCGAAGGGCTGCGAACCAAGGGTTTACAGACCAGCACAACCATCTGTCCCTACTGTGCCGTTGGTTGTGGCATGATCGTTCACACCAAGGATGGCAAGGTTGTCAACATCGAAGGTGACCCGGAGCATCCGATCAACAAGGGCTCCCTCTGTTCAAAAGGAAGCGCCTTGTTTCAGGTCGCCAACAATGAGCGGCGGCTGACCAAGGTTCAATACCGCGCACCGAAGAGCGACAAGTGGGAAGAAAAATCCTGGGACTGGGCAATGGAGCGGATTGCCAGGAACATGAAGGAGACCCGCGATCGCAACTTCGTCAAGCAGGAAAAAATCAACGGTGAAATGTACACCGTTAACCGCAATGATGGCATGGCGATGATCGGTGCTGCAGCACTCGACAACGAAGAGTGTTACCTGCTCGGCAAGTTCGCTCGAGCCATGGGGGTCGGTTATTTAGAACATCAGGCCCGAATATGACACAGCGCCACAGTTGCCGGTCTGGCAGCCTCATTCGGTCGCGGAGCAATGACCAACCACTGGATTGATATCCAGCATTCCGATGTCATCATGTGCATCGGTTCCAACCCTGCAGAGAACCACCCGATTTCCTTCATGTACGTGGAAAAAGCGATGGACAACGGCGCCAAGCTGATCTCCGTCGATCCGCGCTATACAAGAACCTCATCCAAGTCGGATACCTACGCGCAGTTGCGTCCGGGGACCGATATCGCTTTTATCGGCGGTATGATCAACTATGCGTTGCAGAATAATCAGATCCACAAAGAGTACGTGGTTAACTACACCAACGCGGCTTTTCTGGTCAGTGAAGACTTCGACTTTAACGATGGCCTGTTCACTGGTTACGATGGTGAAAATTTCAGCTATGACAAGGAAAGCTGGGCTTATCAGGTTGATGCGGATGGATTGCCGATGCGCGATGACAGCCTGGAAAATCCACGCAGTGTTTATCAGCTGATGAAGAAGCATTACTCTCGCTATACCCCAGAGAAAGTCTGTGAAATTACCGGGACAGCGATTCAGGACTATATGGACGTGGTGCGCACCTTTTGCGCCACCAGCAGAGTCGGCAAGGTCGCGACCATCATGTACGCCATGGGCACCACCCAGCATACCCACGGCACCCAGAACGTCCGTTCCTACGCCATGCTGCAGCTGCTGCTTGGTAATATCGGCCTGGCCGGTGGCGGGATCAATGCATTGCGGGGTGAGTCGAACGTTCAGGGCTCGACCGACTACGCAATCCTCTACCATATCCTGCCTGGCTACCTGAAGGTTCCAACTTACGCCAACAAGGATCTGTCCGCCTACAACGCCAAGTGGACACCGAAGACCAACGACAAACAGAGTGCCAACTGGTGGAGCAACACGCCGAAATACATGACCAGTCTGCTCAAGGCCTACTGGGGTGACGCGGCAAACGAGAAGAATGACTTCTGCTACGATTACCTGCCGAAGCGCAGTGGCAACTACTCGTTCATCAAACTGATGGAGCGGCTGCAGACTGGTGGTTTCGAAGGGCTGGTCTGCATGGGCACCAATCCGATCGTCGGTGGACCCGATGCCGGATCAATCGCCAACGGTATGGACGGCCTCAAGTGGATGGTTGCTGCCGACCTGTGGGAAACCGAGACTTCGGTGTTCTGGAAACGGCCCGGTGTCGATCCGAAAACCATCGACACGGAAGTGTTCCTGTTACCGGCCGCATCATCGGTGGAGAAGGAAGGTTCGATCTCCAACTCGGGTCGCTGGGCTCAGTGGCGCTACAAGGCGGTCAACCCTCCCGGGCATGCCGAGAGTGACGCCTTCATGATCGATCAGTTGGTCAAAAATCTGAAAAAACTCTACGCCAAAGACGGCGTCTTCCCTGGCCCGATCACCGATCTGTACTGGAATTACGGTGATGGCCACGAACCGAGCATCGACATGGTTGCCCGCGAGTGTAACGGTCAGTTCACCCGCGACGCGGTCGTTAAAGGCAAGTCGTTCAAGAAGGGACAGCAGGTGCCAAGCTTCGCCTACCTGCAGGCCGATGGTTCGACCACCAGCGGGAACTGGCTGTACTGCAACTCCTACACAGAAAAAGGCAACCTGATGCAGCGCCGCGGTCAGGAAGACCCGAGCGGCATGGGCTTCTATCATAACTGGTCCTGGTGTTGGCCGGTCAACCGGCGGGTGCTCTATAACCGCGCCTCGGTAGATCTTAACGGCAAGCCGTGGAATCCGAAGAAACCGGTCATCAGCTGGAACAAGCTGACCCGCAAATGGGAAGGCGATGTTCCTGATGGTGGCTGGGTGCCGATGAGTGAAGATGGCACCAAATCGCCGTTTATCATGATCGCAGAAGGTTACGGTCGCCTGTTTGCCGCCGGCCTGGCGGATGGTCCTCTGCCGGAGCATTATGAGCCGATGGAGAGCCCGGTGGCTAACCTGATGACCAGACAGCAGAGCAACCCGGCGGTCGCGACCCCGGGTAAGATCAACAACAGCGGCAAGTTTCCCTACATCGGCACCACCTACCGTGTCTCCGAGCACTGGCAGGCAGGGGCGATGACCCGGAACCTGCCCTGGCTGGTCGAGCTGGTCCCGGACATGTTTGTCGAAATCAGTGAGGAGATGGCCGAGTGGAAGAACATTAAGAATGGCGACATGGTCACCATCTCTTCAGAGCGCGGTGCTATTGAGGCGAAAGCGCTGGTCACTTCGCGGATCAAGCCCCTGCGCGTCAGCGGCAAGATGGTCGAACAGGTCGGTCTGCCCTGGCACTTCGGCTTTAACGGTCTGGCGACCGGTGGCAGCGCCAACATGCTGACCACTGCGGTCGGTGACGCCAACACCACTATCCCGGAGTACAAAGCTTTCCTCTGTAATATTGAGAAAGGAGGCGTCAAGTCATGAGCAAAATAGATACCTCAAAAAATAATGCCTTCCTGATCGATATGACCAAGTGCACCGGTTGTCGTGGTTGTCAGGTAGCTTGCAAACAATGGAACCAACTTGAGGCGGAAGAGACGGAATTTTTTAGTGGCGAGGGCTATCAAAACCCTCCTGCGATGTCGGAGTACACCTTCACCCGGATCAAGTTTCGTGATTTTCAGAAGAACGGACAGAACGAGTTCGCTTTCTATAAAGAGATGTGCATGCACTGTAACGAGCCGGCCTGTGCCTCGGTCTGTCCGGTTGGTGCCTTTGAGAAGACGGCTGAGGGCCCAGTCATCTACAAGGCTGATCGTTGCATCGGTTGCCGGTTCTGCATGATCGCCTGTCCCTTCGGTGTGCCCAAGTATGAATGGAGCAAGGGCTTGCCGCTGGTCAAAAAATGTACCGGTTGTCACGGCCGCATCAAGGAAGGGCTGGAGCCTGCCTGCGCAACCGCTTGCGCAATGGCGATCAGTTACGGCCCGCGCGACGAGATGATCAAGCTGGCCGAGCAACGTCTGGCCCGCTATCCTGATCGCTACATCAACAAGGTCTATGGCAAGGAGGAAGCAGGCGGCACCTCTGTTATCTACCTGACTTCCCTGCCGTTCGACGAGCTCGGTTTCAAGTCGGTTACCCTGCGCCCCTTGCCCGGCTACACCTGGCAGGCCCTGCGTATGGTTCCTGGGGTCTTCCTTTCGGTTGGTGGCGGCCTTTCCGCCTTCTCCTGGATTACTCACCGTCGTGAACGCCTGAAAAGAGAGCAACAGGCCGAGCAAGCAGAACTGGATGTTATCGAGTTGAAGGAGGATCAATAATGACCGCTGCACGTCGTATTACTAACGAAATCATAAGCTATCACTGGTTCATCAAAGTCATGATGCTACTGGTCGGAGTTGGCGTCGTCGCATCATTGCTCCGCTTTGTCTACGGTCTGGGTGCCACCACCAACCTCAACGACACCTATCCCTGGGGGCTCTGGATCTCCTTTGATGTTGTCACGGCAGTCCCCCTGGCGGCCGGTGCCTTCACCCTGGGAGCGATCGTCCATTGTTTCGGCATCAAAAAGCTTGAGCCGCTGGTGCGACCAGCCATTGTCACAGGTTTTCTCGGTTATTCGCTGGTCTCCATCGGCTTGCTCCTCGACCTGGGGCAGCCACAGCGTGGCTGGCACGTGTTCCGTTACTGGAACGTTCATTCACCGATGTTTGAGGTCTCCATGTGCGTGGCGGCATACACCACCGTCCTGTTTCTCGAGTTCCTCTCGCCGGTCTGCGAACGATTCGGTCTGCACCTTCCGCTGAGATTGCTGCGCTGGATCGAGATGCCCCTTGTTGTCGCGGCGGCTGCCATCTCAACCCTGCACCAGTCAACCCTCGGCACGTTTTTTCTGATCGCCGTCGATAAGCTGCACAACCTCTGGTACAACCCGCTGTTACCGCTGCTGTTCTGGATCAGCGCCATCTGCACCGGAATGTGCATTATAATCATAGAGGCGAGCGCCTGCCACAAGTGGATGGGGCAGCCGAATGAAGGGGTGCTGCTGAGGACTCTGGCTAAAATTCTGCCCTGGAGTCTGGGGCTCTATATTTTTGTTCGACTGTTCAGCCTGTTCGCCCTGTCGGACGGACCATTCTTCGACCGTCCGATACTGAGCCTGTTATTTTTTCTTGAACTGGGCTTCGGTTTTATTCTGCCATTTTTCATGTTTATGCAGAAATCGATCCGCGACAATGATCGTCGGCGGGTGATTGCAGCCTGTCTCGTCATCTTCGGCCTGATCCTGAATCGTTTTAACGTTTCCATGTTCGGCATGATGGATCCCAATCAGATCTATTATCCGTCAGTGATAGAGTCGTTGGTCACCATCGGAATTATCGCCGGGCATATTCTGTTTTTTGTTCTGATTGCCCGCTACTTTCCGATTTTCGAACATCATCCGGAAACTGTTGATTATTCGATCCCTGACCATTTCCACAAGATCGAATCGGATGCTCTGCCGAAGAATAGTTCGGCAGCAAAGGCCCATTGATTCCAACGTCTGATAGCGACCCTCCCGTGGGAGGGTCGCAGTCGCAAAAGGATTGATCCTGCAACAGAGAGGCGTTAATCTATACTATCGCTTCATACTGACGTCAGAGGGTCACCTCCGTTTGCCTGGAAGCTGAGGATTAACCGTCATGAAAAAGGCCGCTCGTAAAATTATTCGTGTTGTTCAGGGTCGGATTGAGCACGCAGAGCGAAGGGTCGTCGAAGAATATCCGTTGCGATTGCGGGTCAACGGTCGCGAATTGGCGACATTGGTCTGTTCACCACACCAGCTCAATTTTTTGCTCGCCGGATTTTTCCGCCTACAGGAGTTTATCGGTACCCTTGATGATCTCCTCTCTCTCGGGGTCTGCCAGGACTACGGTCTGGCAGAGGTTCGAATCCGGGGTGAGTTACCCGAACGATTGCAGCCGACTCTCACCTCGGGGTGTGGCACTGGAATCGCCTATAACTTGCCGCAGAGTCTGTTTGAGAAGGATTGCCGAAGGGAGCGAAGCTACAGAACTGATCACCTGTTCAGGCTGATGAAGGAACTGAACGAACAGACCGAACAATATCGTAACCATGGAGGCATCCATTCTGCCGCAATCGGTGACGAAACGGGATTGCTGCTCAGCGCCGAGGATATCGGACGCCACAATACCCTGGATCGTTTGGCTGGAGAGGCCCTGTTCCGCGGTCTTGATTTGCAGGACAAAATGCTTGTAACTTCGGGACGGGTCTCCACCGAAATGGTCGCTAAAGCGGCCCGGCTCGGGATCGGTCTGATAGCCTCTCGTACCTCTCCGACCGACAAAGCGATTGAACTGTGTGAACAGGCTGGAATTACTCTGGTCGGTTACCTGCGTGGGACGGGGCTGGAAGTGTACAGCCATCCCCGCAAACTGCAGCTTTCGGATGGGTCGGAACGGGTACCCGGCGTCACCGGTGTTATTCTCGCTGGTGGTGAAAGTCGGCGCATGGGGAGCGACAAGTCACTGCTGCCGATCCAGGGCGCTCGTTTTATCGATCATGCGTACACACGGATGAAAGTTCTGTTCGACGAGGTGGTGATCGTCACAAACTCGCCGGAACTTTACTCGGATATAGACTGCCGCAAGGTCCCCGATCTCTACTATTCTCAAGGAGCCCTGGCAGGGGTCCATTCCGGATTGGCCCACGCGAAATATGATCAGATCTTCGTCGTCGGCTGTGATATGCCTTTTGTCTCAGCGCGAGTCGTTAGACATATCTGTGCCCAGGGTGATCGGGGAGATATGGTGATTCCCCGTAGTAGCAGCGGACATGAACCACTCCATGCGTTGTATGGCAAGAGTTGTCTGCCAGCCATGGAGAAGATTCTCGATGCAGGGCAACGGCGGATAATGCTCTTTTTCGATCAGGTCAAAATGATCGAAATCCCCAGCAAAGAGATACAGGAGCTAGATCCGGGTGAGATGAGTTTTCGAAATATCAACACCCCGGAGGATTATTTCAGTCTGCGTGGGACCCTTATCAGCAACAAGGATTTGAATGAAAGGCCGCTGCAGAAACAGCGCGGCAACTGAAAATAAACAAGTTATTGGTTCTCCGAACCGCCCTGCCTAAGAGGAAATATCCTTATGGTGGTCGGTCGATGGGTGCGGCTGGAAACGGCCGGGCCTCCCGTTTGGAAAGGGGATCCTGAATACAGCCGCTGTTGCAGCTCGTCTGCCACCAGTGGTTTTCAGGGCTTCTTCCAACCGGAGGGAGCTTTTTTTATCCGAGGTCTGATTGATGGCAAAAATTCTAGAGATGCACAATGTCCGGTTACAACGTGGAGATTTTTCTCTACGGGTGAAACAGTTGAGTCTGATTACCGGGCACCTCTATGCCTTGAAAGGGTCAAACGGCGCCGGCAAGAGCACCCTGTTGCAATTGCTGGCCCTGCTGCAGCCTCCACAGTGTGGCAGATTGGTGTTTGACGGGCAGCCGGTCTGTTTCACACCGACAACCCTAAAGGTTTTGCGTCAGCAGATCACCCTGTTGGAACAGAATCCGTTTCTGTTTTCCGGTAGCGTCCAGCAGAATCTGGCTTTCGGTTTGAAGCTGCGGGGGGTTCGAGGCAAAGAACAGCAACTGCGCATCGAAGAGGCCCTTGAGACCACCGGACTGCAGGGTTTTGCCCAACGCCCCGCCAGAGAGCTTTCCGGCGGCGAGGCGCGTCGGGTCGCGTTGGCGCGCGCGCTGGTTTTGCAGCCTAAACTGCTGTTGCTTGACGAGCCGACCGCCAACCTTGATGGTGGTCAGGTCGTAATGCTGGAACGTTTTCTGGTTGGTCTGCCGCAGCAGGGAATCACGGTCGTTATCGCTACCCATGATGACCGGCAACCGGAGCGGCTCGGTGGGGAGATCATTACCCTGTCGGACGGAGAGTTGCAGATGGCCAAAAGTGAAGGACAACGCTATTATCAGCCCCTGTGCCGGGTCCAGGGATAGCCACCGGTTTTTTAAGGGGCCCATAAAACAGAATCAACAAATACCTATTGATTGTCATTCCCCGAGTTCCAGAACCTGTCGACGCTGGTCGTGGCTTTGGAACCGTTGGGTTCGGTGGGAAACGACCGGACCTCCCGTTTGGAAAGGAGACGTACAGACGCGCGATTGGGTGCGCCTGTTTACGCCTTTCATGCGCAAGGATTTTTAATTTCATTTTGTAGGAGAGAGTAAAGGGTGAAAACGCTGAAAATAGGGATTCTGCTGACATGCCTGGTGTTTCTGGCCGGTTCCGCATTGGCCGCCGAGCACCTGCGCCTGGCGACGACCACTTCGACAGAAAACTCCGGCCTGCTCGCTGAACTGCTGCCGCCGTTTGAGCAGGCCAACGACTGCAAGGTCGATGTCATCGCGGTCGGTACTGGCAAGGCGATCAAACTTGGAGAAAGCGGCGACGTTGACGTGGTCATGGTCCATGCCCGCAGCAAGGAAGACAAATTTGTCGCCGACGGGTTCGGCGTTGATCGCCGCGATGTCATGTATAACGATTTTGTTATTCTCGGCCCGGCCGGGGATCCCGCCGGTATCAAGGGGACCAGTGACGCCGTTGCCGCCATGGCCAAGATCGCCGCCAGCGGCAGCACCTTTGTCTCCCGGGGTGACGATTCAGGGACCCATTCCCGCGAAAAGCAACTGTGGAAGAAAGCCTCTGTCGCACCGGCCGGTGTCTGGTATCTGGAAGCGGGTCGCGGCATGGGCGAAGTGATTGTCATGGCCGGTGAGCGCCAGGGCTATACTCTGAGCGACCGCGGAACCTATATTGCGTTCAAGGAAAAAACTGATCTGCAGATTGCTGTCGCAGGCGATGAGGGTCTTTTCAATCCCTATGGAGTCATTATGGTCAATCCGGCGAAACACTCGCATGTCAAAGTTGATCTAGCGAGGAAGTTCCTCGATTACGTGACGTCGGGACAGGCCCGTACTCTGATCACCGGATTCCGCAAGGGCGGCGAGCAGCTCTTTTACGTGGCCGATTAGGGTTTCAAATTGGGTTATTTGACCGATTCACTGCTGACAGCCATTGAACTGATCATCAGTTTTGATCGGGAGGTCCAGATGACTGTCTGGACCTCCCTCTATACCTCCACTTGCGCCATCGTGCTGGCGACGTTGATCGGGGTCCCGACCGGGCTGTGGCTAGGGATCGACAGCTTCCGTGGGCGCCGATTGCTGTTGGCCCTGCTTAACACGCTGATGGCGCTGCCGACGGTGGTGGTCGGCCTGGTGTTGTTTGGGCTCTTCAGTCGCCAGGGGCCGCTCGGGCCACTCGGCCTGCTGTTTACCCCGATGGCAATGATTGCCGGACAGACAGTGTTGGCAACGCCGATCATTGCCAATCTGGTCCTGGCGTCCGTGGCCGGAGCCGACAAGCGTATTATCAATACAGCGCTGACGCTCGGTGCTTCACGGCTTCAGGCCGCGCGACAATTGTTACGGGAAATCCGTTTCGGTGTGATGGCGGCGGTGATCGCCGGTTTCGGCCGCGTGATTGCCGAGGTCGGAGTGGCGATGATGCTCGGTGGCAATATCCGCGGTACGACGCGAACCATGACGACCGCCATCGCCCTGGAGACCAGTAAGGGAGAGTTTGCTTTTGGTCTGGCTTTGGGCCTGGTTCTCCTGGGGGTGGCTTTGCTGATTAATCTGGGCCTGAACCTGGTTCAGCAGCGCTGACAGGCCAAGTTGAGGTGAAGCGCAGAAAAAACAGTCTGGCTCTTTGGTTAGAGGTAGGTCCTGCCGCCAACGTAGGTGCGCCTGAAGAAACTGTTTGACAGGCTGGCAACCCGTACCGTCTTTCCGGTTCGGGGGGCGTGAATGAAGTTTCCATCGCCGATATACATCCCGACATGCGTGACCCGTTTCCCCCCCTCCGTCGCAAAAAAGACCAGATCCCCTTTAAGCAGCTTCGACTTGGGGACATAGCGTCCTTTCTTGAACTGGTTTCTGGACACTCTGGGCAGGTTGAGTCCGTTCAGTCGATAACTGACCATGGTCAGACCGCTGCAATCGAATCCGTCTTCCGTTGTCCCTCCCCAGCGATAGGGTACCCCCAAAAAGCGTCGGGTGGTTTTGACCAGTTCTTCCCTGATATCTCCCTGACCGGTTCTGTGGATTCGTGACGCAGCGTAGTCTTCAGGGATGATAATAAAAAAGTGCCCGATAATGTCCTGCTTGTTCAGCGTCTCGGCATCTCGTCGTGCTGATGCATAGGTGGAGTAGTCACCAAACCTCACTTTATAAAGACCTGATTCGTGACGGAAGTGATAGGCATCAATCCCCTTCTGTACAAGATGTTTTTCTTGCCTGACAGCATTTTCAATGTTCGAAAATGCTCCAACCTGCACAGAAAATCCCATACTTTTTAACTCGGAGCTTTCGGCCGGGATGGCTTTTTGCTCAAGAAATCGAGCAATGGGATCTGAATTATCAATAATCTGTGGGGATGGTTGAGAAGTGCTGCAACCAGACAAAGAGATGAGAATAATAAGCTGAAGAGAGATCAGCGGGGGTGAGAAGTGGGTAAGTTTTTGCCAGAGTCGGGTTCTATTCATAGCGCCTCCGCCGACCACTATAGCAGAGCAATTCGATTGCTGTCTCAGCATTTTTAAAGAGAGTGCTGATCGTAGAAAAGCTTTCGATTCGGCTTGGTACACAGCTGCAGAAGGTTTCGCTTTCCAAGCTGATGAAACAAACCGTCCCCCCCCCGAAAAATTGCTGCGAAGCTGTTTTATGCTATTTTCTCTGTGTCTCCTTTGGTCTGATGAGGTTCTTTGCTGTTACGCAAGGCCCAGAGAGAAAAGCCCAGCAGACCTGCCAAAGCCAGAGCGAAATATCCCGGAAACCAGATCATCGCATCGATAAATACTTGATTTTTGATGGAGTCGCCTGTCAGCTCCGGTTGGAACTGCTCGGTTCGTCCACGTAGAAATGCCAGTAAAATTGAATACATGATCCCGATCAGACCGTAGCCCAGGTTGAAGAACAGTCCCTTGAAACTGAGAACTGTGGCGCGTTGATCAGAAGTGGTCGACCGATTGAGATAGTGACTGACGAAGAATCCGATGAAATACATGGTGGAGAAGAGCAACAGCGCTGGTAGCAATCCCCATACCGGCCAGAAAAAGCACATTCCGACCATGCCCGACAGAGCAATCGCGGCGACGACAGCCAGGTTGAAGGCCGGTGTTCGGTGTTCACTCATCCCTCTGGCTATTCTGGGGATGATAATTCCGAACAGGGCCAGGGCAGAACCAAGAATACCGAACAGAGACTCTGGGATATCGATCAGCCGGTAATATTGGCTGGCCATGGTCAGTATCATACGGACCACGCTGTCGAACAGAAGCCCTGCCAGGATGACACAGAGGACGAATGGGGTTTGAAAAATCCAGCGGCCAGCACGAAAGGTTAAACGGAATGTCTTTGAAACAGAGTCGGATTTCTCGGCGGCCATGTGGTCGCCAGGCTCCTTCATCATCAGGGTCGTCCACAGAGTCAGCAATGCCGTAATCAATGTCAGGTAAATCGGAACTCTCAAGGTTGTTTCCTGGGAGATCGACCACTCCATCCCCAGAAAATCAGTCACGATCTGCATCAGGTTTGGATCGTAGAGTACACCACCCAGAGTCATGGCGATTACAAATCCGGCGGATTGAAACTGAATTTGACGTTCCAGCACATGTCCCCAGTCTTCAATCTTCCCTTCCTGCTTCAGGCTGTCATAAGCGAGCGCTTCGTCCGCTCCACTGGCGGCGGCTTCGGCCATCCCGCTCAAAATGCGATTCAGGACAAAAACCCAGAACAGGAGTTGCAGGTTGTCACGTGGAACGAATGCCCACAGGGTGATTTCAATCACCATCATCAGCCCGGCAAAGACCAGCAGGTTGCGGCGGCCGATGGTGTCGGCCAGTGCACCGGATGGGACTTCACAAAGCACAATTGTCGCCGCCCAGACAGCATTCAAAACGGCAAACTGCGCAAGGGTCAGCCCGAAATCGAGAAATAAGATCGAAAAAACCGGGTAATAGAAACGGGCATTGAACAGCACCCTGAAGAGAATAAACAGACGGATATTAGGGATGGCAAAGGGCGAGCTCGGTACTACCTGCAGCATAACGACCTGTCCGGGTCTATGATTAAATCTGATGATCGGTCCGATTTAATTCTAACATGAACCCGGCAGGTCGCAGGGAAGAGTCTCCGCTGTATTAATCAAGAATGTATCGAGAATGTGCATACGCCAAGCGTATGCTGTTCCCTTTCGCATCGACAGGAACGGGCTCCGAGTTAAGCCTCGGGTTCTTACCCCCGGTCAACATCATTCCTAGCAGTATCGGCATAGCCCTGTAGAAAAGATTGAGGTTGCAAGGGTGACAATAAGCGCTCTGTCTCTCTTTCAATGCGCCGCCGCAATGTTGACATCGTAAGTGAAGTATTTCAGCCATGAGGTCTGGCCCTTCTCTCCTGAAGCCTGGATTGAAATAAATCTGATAACAACGATGAGTTCCACTTATGTCTTGATTATACATCGAGATTAAACTATTTGATATAAGTATGACAAAAAAAGTAATAAATATGGAACGTATTGAAGTCGGTCAGCACTAGTGGACACCATTTTATGGTCAGGGTGCCCTTTGCTGCCTGATGAATTTCTTCCAGTATGCTGCCGGGAAAAGACTACTCAGCCTACCTTAGTCTCTTCACGGGTTTCTTTTTTTGGTCATCGGCTCGTCGCCAGCAAGCACCGTTTTGCCGAGGCTGAACTTGCGTTCCGATATCGCGCTGGTGGTTTGCGTCTGGCTGGGATCGCAGGTCGCTGCAAGCAGCAATTTGATTGATGTGTAATGAGGGCGCAGGATTTGCCGCTGCTTGACTCAACCTGCAGGGACTTGGGTCCCAGGTCGAAGCCTCGCACCACGAGTGGTTGGTTTTTGCTGCATAGTACCGTGGATCGATCGTAATGGCAGGAACACCGGAGCCGGACAGTCTGCTTGCCAGGGTCTCGGCGCGAGTTGGGTCGGCGAAGGTCGCGAGAGCAACCGGACCGCCATCGGCCAGCTTCTGTCGCGCTTCAAAAACCAGAATTCCTATTGTCTCGGCGACCTCGGCCTCTTCCTTTTGCCAACCATATACCGCAACAATATTCATCTTGCTTTCCAGTTACGGGAAAGATTGCGTATTAAGGTGCGCGGAGCTGCTCGATCAGTTGTGCTTCATCGGGTGGCCTCCCGGTCTGCTTTTTGGAATGGACCAGCTTGCCGTCAACGACAACTTCAAACGCTCCGCCGCTCGATTTGATCAGCTCGACTTCCGCAGATAATTCCTTTTTCACCCTCGCCGCCAGACTGACGGCTTTATTGTAGGACCCTCACTGAACGCAGTATTCAATCGTGACCTTCATGGATCTCCTCCTTGAATCAGAAATGATGACGATTTTCAGAATATCTTATTTGCGCTTCTCCTGCATCAGATAAATTCAAAGCTGCGGAGCAGGAAAACTCCCAAGGTGGTTGAAATCATTGAACCTAACGATGTGGCCGCAATGATTGCTGCGGCGAGATGATGGTTGGCTTTCATTGCCTGTGCCATCGGGTAGCTGGCAGCAGCGGTGGGGGCAGCACACATCAGGTACAAGACCCCGAGACTTTCTCCGCGCAGCCCGTAAAGGATTCCACCCAGCGAAATCAACAGCGGTACCACCAGTAATTTTCCAAGTACCGCCCAGTAAAGCGGTGGTGAAGCCTGGAATTCACGCAGCCGGATTGACGCCCCGGCGCAGAGCAGGGCCAGCGGCAGGGTCATCTGGGCAAAATAGCTGCCGGTATTCAGCAGGATTTCCGAGACTTGAACGCCGCTCAGTGAAATAATGACCCCGGCGAAGATTGACAGAATCAAGGGATTTTTGATAATCCCCAGGAGAACCTGACCGATGTTTTTCCGGTTGACCGGCTGCTCCTGGTGGCGGGAGAGGGTGATCACTGCCAGCACGTTAAACAAGGTCGTCATGACCGCCAGATAGATCGAAGCGATGGTCACCACCCCCTCACCGAAAGCACTCAGGCAGAACGCCAGCCCGATAATTCCCATGTTGCTGCGATAAACACCTTGAACGAAGACACCGCGATCCAGGGGATGGGAAAAACGGGGGGCAATAAACCGGTCGAGGATCAGAAATAGAAGCACTGTGGCGACTAAAGCGTAAACAATCAAGCTGATCGGCAAGCCTTGACGGAAGTCGGTCTGCGCCAGCTTGACGAACAACAGACATGGAAGGGTGACCTTGAATACCAGTTCGGAACCGAGCCGGGCGAATTCCTCTGTGACCCAGCCGATCCGTTTGAACAGGATCCCCAGACCGAGAATACAGAAAATCGGCGCGGTGATCAGCAGAGCAAAGTTAAGGTCAGCCAGCATGAGACGGTCCCCTTAGTCAGATTATGTGAGCATCGAAGAGTTATCTACTGAATAAACTGTCGATTTTTCGAGTGGGAATAGAGGTGTGTCACAGCAAGTAATAAACAATCGGCAGGGTCGCAAAGGAAAAAATGATTCCAATTCCGACCAGCGCGACCGCAAGTTCGCTCTCCATTCCGGCGACCACCGCCAGCGCACCTGCCGTTACCATTGGCGGCATGCCGGCTTCGAAGATCGTAATGTCAACCGGCAGGCCATGCATTCCCAGCAGCCTGAAGATCCCAAGTGCCGCGATCGGCGCAAGAAGCAATTTGATCAGCAGGCCACAGCTTAAAGGAACGATAATGCTGGGTTGCAATCTCCAGCGTAACTGTAGGCCGATGGCGGTCATGACCAGCGGGGTCAGACTTTGGGAAATCCCGTGCAGGGTTGAGACGACCACTTCAGGATAGGGCCAGGAGCGCAATGCGATGCCGACCAACGCGGCGATGGTTGGGGGAAAGGTCAGGGCGCGGCGGGCTATGGAGGCCACGTTCAATGTCCCTTCTCGGCCGAACATGGCGAGAATCAGCGATCCATACAGGGCAAAGATCAGCATGGTTCCGATCTGATCGTAAACGATCAGGTAGGGGATGCCTTGCGCGCCGAAAAAAGCATTGACCATCGGCACACCCATGAACGAGGTGTTCCCGATTGGCACGATCAGTAGCAGTGTCCCCGTTATTGAGCGATTCCAGCCGAAATATCGCGCTGCCAGCAGGATCAGCACCACAGAGAGCAAAAGCATGCCCCAGGGGGTGACAGCGGCGACCAGTGCTTCTCTGCCCAGTTTCAGTTGCGGGATTTTCAGCAAAATCAGCGCCGGCAGCGAAACGTAGAGGGCAAACATGTTCAGGACCTGTGCGGAATCCTTGGGAAACTCTTTGAGTCTGCGAAACAGCAGACCGAGTCCGACGAAAATACCGATCAGAATAAAGTTAGACATAATGCTCCATGCTCAAGCGATAAATCGATTCAGAGTTGTTCGAGCAGTTGATAGTATTCTTCAAGGGTTTGTAACGATTGCATCGTCGCCTGATAAAAGACCCAGCTGAGAACAGTAATGATAATGGAGAGAGCAATCTTCCAGGCCAGAGTCGTGCGGGGGCGCCACCAGAGCAGTGGTAATGCCAGAGGGCCGACACTAAAGAACATGAAGACAAGAAAGGCTTTCCCGAAATACCACGGAAGTTTTTCAGTCTCAGGCAGGGGGTGACCGGACCCGTCTATAAATTCATCACAGTGTTTGCACTTGAGTGCTTCGGCTTGAATCTCTTCGGCACAGAAGGGGCATTTTTTCATAAGCATTTTCCTTGGCCGGGTCTACAGCAGCGAACCGCAGAATTTGCAGTGGCTGGCGTCAACATCGTGTCCCTCAGCGCTGCATTCCGGACAGGACTGGGTCGATATCTTGCGCGTGAAGGCCTGCGACATCTCCACCGTGACGATGCCGGTCGGGACGGCGATGATACCGTAACCCATAATCATCACAATCGAAGCCAGAAACTGACCAAACGGGGTCTGCGGTGCGACTTGACCGTAACCGACCGTGGTCAGGGTGACGATGGCCCAGTAGATACTGCGCGGAATGCTGGTGAAACCATTTTCAGGTCCCTCAATGACGTACATCAGCGAACCGAAGATGACCACCAGAGTCAATACCGTGAAGAGAAACACCGATATTTTGCGGCCGCTTGAGCGCAAGGCCTGCATTAGCAGCCGCGCTTCACTGAGGTAGGTGACCAGCTTGAGAATTCGGAAGATACGCAGGATGCGTAAAATCCGGATCACCAGCAGATACTGGCTCCCCGGCAGCATCAGGCTCAGATAGGTTGGAATGATTGCCAGCAGATCGACCACCCCGTAAAAACTGGTGGCATACTTCAGCGGGCGCCCCACACACGCAAGACGCATCAGGTATTCGACGGTGAACAGAACCGTGAAGAACCACTCGATTCCGTAGAGCAGGGTGCCGAACTGCAGCCTTACTGCGCCAATGCTATCGAGCATGACCGCCACAACGCTCGCCAGGATACAGACGATCAGCAAGACATCAAAGCTCTTCCCCACCGGGGTGTCGGCCTCAAAGATCACCTCGTGAAGAACGCGCCGCCAGCGTGCCCGTTCTTGCGGGGAGCCCTGGCGCTCTTCATCCAGCCAAGTCATCTGTTACTCCTGCAGTCATTGTATAAAGATTCATCGCTGCTCTCTTGTCTGCCGGGAAGGTTCAAGCCATGAGCTTCTTTGTTTTATAACATAAAGGCAACGCTGTGCATGAAAATTGAAGGTGCCGGTAAGTGGTTGGCCGATCAGCTGATGTCATCCTCCGGGTAAGGTTTTCCCGAATTCAGAGCTTTCATGCATTCCCGGTAACATGATGGGCAGATCGTGTGGGTGATTTGCGGAAGCTTCTCCGCCGAAAAAAGATCGAGGAGTGTTATCGCCTCTTCGACATCATGCCAGCCAGATTCAGCGGCAAAGATCTTTTTGCAGTAACTGCAAACGCGAATGAGTTCATCTGAACGCTCGTGGCCCGCCTCAAAAAGTCCAACATGCTCTCGCGGTTCCAGTTTGACGATCCAGCTTTCGAAAGAAATGGCTTCGTTGCCGGATGGAGTGATCTTCATTTCCATAAAACGTCGATAGTCGGGAGAATCGCAGCGGAAGGGAATAGAGAAAGATAGCTTCTCCTCACGTGCCCTGGCGAGCATGGTCTGATAGAGATGAATGGTGGAATCGTCGCAGATGAACTTCCATAGCGATTGCCCCAATATCGAGGACTTGATCAGCCCGTCCGCATCATTCTCCCTGGCAAAGTTCAACCAGTGCTCATTGACAGAGATAATGCGGTCGCTGTGGTCTATTTTGAGGATGAAGATTCTGTCATCGCGATTTATACGCATATTCATTTGAACCGGTTCCTCCTCGGTCTTACTTATTTGAGGTACCAGTTTATCAGATCCTGGCGAAAATCGACTTTCAGCGGTGTAATGAGCGAGGACATCGACTGGAGTATCTACTCGTTGTAGAGCGCACTCTCGTTCGCCAGCGTGGTTAGCAGTCTGATAAAAGCATCCACCGACTCCCGCGACGCGGATTCCTCCATGGTGTGATATCCGATAGTCGGGATCTGGATGGTTGTCCCATCAACCAGCCCGTTTGAAGCAGCAATGATACGGCCCATTTCCGTGCTGCCCAGGGAACGGATTCTTTCTCCGGAAGCCAACAGGCGAGTATTGTTCTCTTCGACATATCGGTCCTTGTACCGATAGCTGATGTTCAGGTTTCGACATAAGTCTTCAATATGCCTGGTCGCCTTTTTGTTGAAGGACGCATTGGCGTCCTTTTCCCGCAGTACCAGAAGCTGGCTGTTCGCCGCGTCAATGCTCGGAAAAGGACTGGTGTCGACAACAATCAGGCGATTGGTCGACCCGCCGAACCTGCGAAACCACTCCAGCAGATAACGCCAACTTTTCCCCGATTCTTCCTGGGCGGTGAAAAATGCCGTCCCCTGAAAACCGAGACTGAAGAGATGGACCAGCACGGCAGCGGTCAGTACATTGTCCAGCTGCCCTTCTATGCGGCCGTTATAGCGCTTGAGTTTATCTTCAAACGCTATCGGTGTCCCGGCGACGACAGCATCGAGGCCTTCGACCTCGAAAATCAGGTTGTTTCGGAATTCACAGACATGAGCCTTCTTGATGACGCCCTTGCCCCGGTAGGTTCCCGACCAGGGTTCGTAGGCAAAAACGCGTTCCGACTGAAACCGATCCGTCACCCTGGACATTAACTCTTCGGAGACAGAGTTATTCAACAGATCGGTTCTGTTGGCGGCGATAAAGGCCGCGTACTGAAATTCATTGGGGCCGGTGCAGATCAGTCCGTGCCGGTCGATGTGCGCGGAAAACATGGCGCTGTTCGGGCTGTTGCCCTTAGCGACCAGCAAACCCTCGTACCAGGTCACGTCGGCGCCGCGCTCTTCCAGTTCACGCTGTAAAACCCGAAAAAAAGAATGCTCTGCGCCGACGACGCTCGGTTGCCTGATCATCGCCTTAAGCAGATCTATGAATTCGTTATTCAACACGGACAGATCCTGAAATTGATAAAAAAACTCGCCAGCTATCGCTACGGGGTGTTGCTTGCTTCATGGTGGTATCGAAGTTGTTCATTGTCAACAGACATGTCTCAGAATTGCTCTGCGATCTTTGCGGTAAATCCTAGAGACCCCTTTATCCCCACCGCCACAAAGCAATGATGAACAGGATGAGAAACACAATTGTCAGGTTCATATAGGCGATAATGTAGAACGCAGTGGTGGCTGGTTTTTTCCCCTCCGCGCCTTCGGTGACATACTCCCCAACTACCGGCAAGCGTGGCATGACAGACTCATCATGCGGAGCCATCGGCAGGTCGTCGGTCAAATCCCGGCCTGAACTGTGCCGACGCATATGCTCACCTCCGGGCCACATCTTGCTGGAGCTGGCATCGTAAACTTTTCCCTGGTAAGCGAAATAGCAGGGCCGACCATCCTGGCCATTGAACCCCTTCAGGGTCTTCTCGTTGAATGGCTGTCCGGCGATATGTTTGACTGGTTCGCGTCGTGCCAGGCGCGGGCCGATGATCTTGATGACCAGGACCGCCGAGATCAGCATGGTCAGGTAGAGTGTAGCCTTGATGGTCAGCAGTACGCCAAACCGGGTATTCCAAAGGGTCTCAAAAGTACCAATACGGTAGTTCGCCAGGATGACGCCGGTGATGCCGACCACCCAGAACGAGAGGATGCCAACAAACTTCTCACCGCGTGGCAGCCCTTTTTCTGCGTAGGCCGGCTTCAGCACGATGTGAACATAGAGGATGGTGCCGAACCAGAGCACGGCAAAGACGATATGCAGGTAACCGACAAGAAGGCGAAAAAACTTGCTGCCTGTTGAGAGGGTTTCTATCTCTCCGGCCGCGGTCGCATCGATCAGGTAGGCGGCACCTGCGGCGGTCAGTTCGCCGCCACCGGAAGGATCAAGGTGACAGTCAGCGCAGTCCTGCCCGGTGGCGATTGCAATCTCTTCTGTTGCCATCCCGATCTGGGCGGCAAAGATCAGCAACAGTAACAATATTAGTGAAGTGATGATCCTTTTCATGTGATCTCCGGCAGGTTTTGAAAGAAAAACAGCCGGACCGACATCTGCTATCTGATGCTGGTTCGGCTGGTTGTGTTTTGCTATTTCACCTCATATCCCTTTTGCTGAGCAAATAAATTCAGTCAGTTATATCAGCAGTCAGGGGTGAGCTACAAGCAGTTTCATGGTTGCAGGTTGGGGAGCATGCAGGCCTCTTCGTTGATAATAAAGAACGCCATCATCTCGGAGAGCTGTTCGGATTGACCCAGTAACTCTTCGGCGGTCGAAGCCATCTCTTCAGCCGAAGAAGCATTCTGCTGGATGACAGAATCAAGTTGCTGAATGCTGGTGTTGATCTGCTCGGTCCCGGCATCCTGCTCCCTGCTCGATACGCTGATCTCCTGCACCAGCTCAGAGGTGCGCTGAATGTTCGGCACCAGCGACCCGAGCAACCTGGCGGTATTCTCTGCGATCTGGACGCTGTTGTTGGAGAGTTTATTGATGTCGGCAGCGGCCGACTGGCTTCTCTCGGCCAATTTACGCACCTCGGCCGCAACCACGGCGAAGCCCTTGCCATGCGCACCTGCCCGCGCAGCTTCAATCGCGGCATTGAGTGCCAGCAGGTTGGTCTGTCGGGAGATCTCCTCGATAATCAGAATTTTATTGGCGATCTCTCGCATAACACCGACGGTTTCATCGACGGCAATTCCGCTCTTTTGTGCATCCTCTGCGGCCTGCTGTGCAATCCTCTCTGTTTCGACAGCGTTGTCAGCGTTATGTCTGATATTCGCTGCCATCTGCTCGATACTTGCTGCTGCTTCCTCTGCTGCCGCTGCCTGCTCGGCCGCTCCTTGCGACATCTGTTCGCTTGCTTGGCTCAATGCCAGTGAACCGCCGGCAACTTCGGTGCTGGCCTGCTTGCCAGCGCTGATAACATCTCGCAGTCTGGAAACCATGACCTGGAGAGCCTGGCCCAGGGTGTCTTTTTCTGAGGCCGTTGAGACCTCGACATTCAGATTGCCGCTGGCTATCTCATCGGCAGCAGTTGCATATTCGCGCAGGTGATCCGCCATGCCGTCGAGCGATCGACTGAGGTGGCCAATCTCATCTTTCTGCTCAAGGTGTAAGCGCAGGCTGAAATCTCCCGCAGAAACGGCATCGACCTGAGTGATCAGCCGCCGAACCGGTTCCACAATGTTCTTCTTCGCGAACCAGGTTGCCAGAAGCAGTACCACCAGGCCTACCACCAGTGCGACCATAAAAATCGAGATCTGCAGTTTGTCGAATGCTTTGACCACTGCACTGGCACTTGAAAGAAAATCGGCTTCAGGGATTGTCGTTGCGATGATCCAATCGTTGGGAGCGTAATAGGCATAGCGGACCATGGTTTTATAAGTTTTGCCATCGAGAGGATTAAGTTGATCGGCGCTCAGTTCTAGGACCTGCTGGTGTCCGGCCTGTACCGCGGAATCAATCATCTGTTCAAACAGATCCTTGTTCGCGGCAGAATGATCTCCGGTTTTTTCGGGGCCCACAACAATCTTACCCCTGTCGTCACCCCCCGCCTTTAGAGCCCAGACAAAGCCCCGCTCGCCGATTCGATAATCGCTCAGTCGCTTATTGAAGCGCTCAATGGTTGCGGTCTCGCCGTCAACATCATACAGCTCCGCGAGTTCATCGATAAACACCCCTGGAGCAATGATCAGATCAAGAGGTTTGAAATAGCGGTAGTAGACCGCTTTGTCTCGCTTGGCTGTCACGCTATGATAAGCAATATAGCCTTCCTTGTGCTGTCGCATTTCATCGATGTGGGCTTTGCCGGCGAGACTTTGACCTTCGCTTTTGGGATGAATGGTCAGGACGCCTTCGCTGTTGAGGCCGAAAGCGTAGCCGGTCCGGGCAATTTTTTCGGCAAGAATCGACCGACGCACCTGCTCCAGCATCATCTCATCCGAACCGGATTGATGGATGCGCTCAACTTCCAGATAGAGGCTGTCTGCAATAGCCCGCAGGTAGTTTCTGACCGCTGTCTCGCGCTGTCTCGCAATAGATTGACGGTTTGCATCGGCCTGGAAGAAGATCCCTTCCAGGACATGGTCCAGATCAGCGTCGGCCAGTTTTTCCGCTTCCGTAAATGCGACCCGTTCGGTTTGCCCGGAGAGCAGTTGGGTGACCAGTAGAATCGAAGCCAGAGGCATGAGAACCGCGGCGAAAACAATCAATGTAAGTTTTGCTCTGAATGACATGCTGTTCCTTTTGATATGGTTATTATTTAGCAGGGCTGTCTCATCGGGGGCTAGCGTAGGTTAAGGCGACATGGTGCACGCAATTATTATGCCGTGTTAATTTTGATTGGAATGGTTCTGTCGCAGGGGCATTCCGGAGAGCTGAGGGAGAAGCGGGGTGGCGAAATATAGGCAAGATGGGCTGGAAACCGCCTTGGCCAGGTTGGAGGAGTCGATCACGCGGCACGACTCCTCCAATTGCTCGATGACTACAGGTTTTCTCAGCTAACCAGATTTTTCGGTTCGCCGTCGAGGAAAGCTTTAATATTGTCGGTGGCGATAGTATAGAGTCGCTCGCGTGCTTCGCGGGTTGCCCAGGCGATGTGGGGCGTGATGAAGCTGTTCGGTGCGCCGAGCAGCGGATTGTTGGCGGCCGGGGGTTCGCTTGACAGAACGTCGGCACCAAACCCGCCCAGCCGGCCGCTGTTCAGCGCAGCCGCGACAGCCGCTTCATCGAGTAGCGGGCCACGACCGGTGTTGATCAGCAAAGCGCCCTTTTTCATGCGAGCCAGACGGTTTTCATCGACCATCTTTTCGGTTTCCGGAGTCAGCGGACAATGCAGCGAGATGACATCGCTGTTGCTGAACAGGGTGTTGAGGTGTACCAGTTCGACTTGCTGATCCGACGCCCAGCTGCGGTGCTTGTCCGGGTTGGCGGTCTGCGCCATGACGTCCATGCCGAAGGCCCGGGCAACCTGGGCGACCTGGCGGCCGATCTGGCCGCATCCGACGACGCCGAAGGTTTTCCCCGCCAGTTCGGTCAGCGGCCGGTCGCAGAAGCTGAAGTCGGGGCTTGCCACCCAACGGCCTTGGTGTACCTGCCGGTTGTGATGGCCAACCTGCTGGGTCAGTTCCAGCAACAGGGCAAAGACCATCTGTGTTACCGATGCGGTACTGTAGCCGGGAATGTTGGTCACGACTATTCCGCGTGCTTTGGCGGCTTCAACATCGATTACGTTGTAGCCGGTGGCGAGCACGCCGATGTAGCGCAGTTCGGGAAGGTTGGCGATGGTCTCCGCGTTAATAACGGTTTTGTTGGTCAGCAGAATCTCGGCACCGGAGGCCCGCTCCGGCAGCTGATCAGGTGTCGTGCGGTCGTGAATCTCGCAGGGGGCTAGCTGTTGCAGCTCATCCCAGCTCAGATCGCCCGGGTTCAGGGTAAAGCCGTCGAGGACAACGATTTTCATGGGAGCTCCTTTTCTTCTTGTTCAATTTAATCTCCGCCGATTCTTTTTCCGCTCGTTCGGTTCGCTCGCAGAAGAGCTCAACGCTAGCGAACCGGATAAGTTTATTGTTACAGCGCGCTCGTTCAAAAACTATGGAGTTTATCCAGGGCTTTCAGCTGCTGCTCATTGTGATCATTCTCGCGCAAGCAGGAACCCAGTGTTTATAAAGAAGTCTGGATTCCCGCATGCGCGAGGATGACCAGCAATAGATTGTGTTTTTGTTTTTCAAGGGGCTTTCAGTCCATAGTGGTTGAGTGAATTTCCCGGGTCGTTTTTGCCTCAAGCAAAGGAGTGTATCCTTTGCTTATTCCATCCCCGTCTCATAATTAAACTTGCTGGTCCCCGCAGGGTCAAATCCCTGTCGGGCGGCCTCCATTACCTGCTTCCCTTCCTGGCTGAACGGTCCCAGGTGCGACAAATCGACGATGAAGCGGTGGCAGCCTAAACTTTCCAGCTCAGTCATATTGGCGAGGAAGGAGAAGTCGGTTTCGCTGCGCAGCCAGGTCAGGCCCTGGCGCTGGTTGACACGGTAGGCATCGCTGCGGTCCGAGACCACCGGCGCGTCGGAGCGGACCCCCTTTATGGCGATTCGCGAGGTGATCAGCGGCACGCTGGCGTAAACCGTCAGCGCGGTTTCCAGGCCGCAGTCGCGCTGCAGTATTTCGCGCAGGTTTTCGCGACCATCCTCGATATAGAGTTCCGCTTCACTGATTCCCAGTTCCCGCCAGGCGCAAAGAGTCTGACTATTGAGGCTGAAGAGGCGGAAGCTGCTGTGCAGTTCGAGATCTTCCAGACCATCAAAGAGGGGGAAGTGTCCCAGGTTGTTGAGACGGAAATGGCGAAAGCCGTGCTGGCTCAGTTGGCGGACCGCGTTGCGGAAGTCGCTCCATTCCCGGTCAAAAAGAATAAACGGCAGATCCCAGATGATCTGTTCCTTCCCTTTGCGCATCCGACTGGCTGACTGCATGTTCTGGGCTGACAGGGGAACCAGAATCCGATCCACCTGCGGATTCTGCAGGATGCTCTGATCACGCAGGCTCTGCAATTGAACGGTTACCTGCCTGTTTCCAGGTTGTGGTTGTCCGGCCGGAAGCAGGGCCCCTCTGGCCGCGTTCAAGCGGGCGGTTTTGTCGGGTTGTTTCTGCCGCTGTCTTTCCTGGCGCAGATCGGCGTAGAGCTGGCGACGAATCTCTTTGAGGCGTTTGGGGGGGATGACGATGTCTGGTAGCGGGCCACATGTCAGCGTCTGAAGGCGAAACGGCTCATCAGCGGTGACAGTAAAGACCGTCTCCAATATCTCACTGGTTAAGCTTTTCTCGGTGGCCGGGTAGCTTTCAATCGGAAACTCGCGGCTCAGGCTGCAGTCACCGGCCAGTGCCGTGACCTGTAGCTGTTCAGCGGTGGCGTCAATCTGCAAAGTAACCGCCTCTGCCGGCGGTTTGATTTTGCTTAGCCTCCGCTTGCAGGCAGCATCGCTGAGGGTGAAGGCCTCGCTGGAGCTGACTTTGAAGACTCCATCCCCCTGT
>DATFMC010000033.1:0-16380 GCA_035267105.1 Geopsychrobacteraceae bacterium | reverse complement strand
CGGTATTAATCTCGCAGACGAGTGCCTCGTCGGCCATTGCATCTTTTTCTTCCACGATGCGTAAGACAGTTTCACCATCCCTGATAATACGGCCGTAACCGACAGGGTTTTCCAATTCAGCCGTCAGAACGGTCACGGCGGCCTGTTCATTGCGGTGGATTTCCAACATTTTTTGCAGGGTTTCAGCTCGCAGCAGAGGCACGTCGCCGCAAAGCAGCAACAGAGTCCCCGAGAAATCGCTCATCACATCGGCGGCACAGAGCAGGGCATGTCCGGTCCCCAACTGCCGGGCCTGTTCAACAAAACCGACCCCATCCTGACCAACCGCGGTTCTGACGGCCTCAGCCTGATGGCCGATGACGACCTGAAGCTGCTCAAAACCAGCCCGCTGTGCCGCCTGCAATGGATAATAAAGCATCGGCTTTCCAGCGATCTCGTGCAGCACCTTGGCCCGGCTCGATTTCATCCGGGTTCCTTTCCCCGCAGCAAGTACAATTGCTGCCAAATTCTGGGTTTTCATGCCATCTCCATGTCGTTTATATTTTTATGAAAAACACTCAATTATCTCGAAAGGACCCCTTTGAGTCAAGTTGAATAGCCCGTAAAACCCCACATTCAGCCGTTTTTATTTACAAACCAGAATTGCTAAAGTATAGTTCCGAGAGTGAAAGGGAACGTGATGAAAGATCGCAGACAAATCGCCCGTGAGCTGGATAATTTCCAGACCCGAATGAAGGAACTGGAAATCCACTACGAACAGTATTTTGCCGGGGTGGAAAAGCGGGAACCCTATCAGGAAAGAAAAGAGCTTTCACGCCAGATTCGTCAGTATAAAATCGCTTTTATTACCCAGACCGACCTCAAATTCCGCTATCACGGGCTGACCTCGCGCCTTGCATCCTATGGCCAGTACTGGGACCGGATTCTACGCTTGATCGATGAGGGGAAGTATCATCGTCATCTGGCGAAGACAGCCAGGAACTCACCACCGCCACCGCAAAACACCCAACCTTCTCCAGTCACGGAAGAAGACCAGATCTATAAAGACCTGGCCAAAATCCGAAAAGAATGCGGGATGGAGGGTGACGCCCCAAGTCCGGACAAGATAGCCAGCTTCCTGGCGGCTCAGCGGGAAAAAATCAGTCAAAAGTTCGGGGACCGACCGGTTGAGTTTCTGGTCGAAATCAACGAAGGGAAACCGCGCATCAAGGCCCGCCTCAAACAATAAATGGCCCGCTATCGATGGAACAACATCAGACAAAAAAGGCTATCGTCCTCATGGGTGGCGGCATCATGGGCGCAGCGTACGAGATCGGCTGCCTGACCGCACTGGATCGACTCTTTCCCGGACGATTTTCCACTAGCCTCTTTGATACCTACATCGGGGTGAGCGCAGGCTCAATCGTTGCTTCCATATTGGCGAACAGAGTCGACCCGACACGTCTCTATCGAGAAATCATCAATGATGAGCAAGGGTTTTTCAGTTTTTCCCGGTCTGATATCTACCGTCTCGATGGTAAAGAGATGCTGTTCGCCGTCGGCGGAGTGTTGAGCAATCTTTTCCGCAGCCTGCGCAAACTCCATCGCCGCCAGAAAAAACTCACGCTTACCGATATTTTTCACATTATCCAGGAACAGGTTCCTGCCGGTTTTTTCTCTCTGGAGCCGCTGCAACGCTATCTCTGCCATGCCTTCGCCCAGGAAAAGCTCACCGACAATTTTGACACCCTGCAAGCAGAACTTCTTATCCCTGCTTTCGATATCGACCTTGGCGACAGAGTCATATTCGGTGACCCCGGATACCGTGATCAACACATCTGCGAAGCAATTACCGCATCCTGTGCGTTTCCAGTCTTTTTCAGCCCCTACACGATTGGCAACCGCTCTTACATTGATGGCTCAACCGGCCGGGTCGGCCATATCGATCTGGCGATCGAGCGGGGAGCCAACCTGGTTATTGCCATCAACCCCCGCGTCCCATTCCATAATGATCCGCAACACAGCTGCCTGCCATCGCTCTCATCCGGAGAGTGCGCCAGCATTTCTCAGCTGGGGGTCAGTTACGTCTGGGAACAGGCTCAAAGAATTGAAACCCGGGAACGCCTTAACCTGGCCCTGAGCGGCTACCGGCGAGAACACCCCGATGTTGATATCCTGCTGATCGAACCGGGCGAAGAGGAATCACTCCTCTTCCTGCAAAGCCCGATGAGCTTTGACACCCGTTGCCATATTATGGAATATGGGTACCATCTGACCCTGGGGCACCTGAGAGACCAATACAGCGTTTATCATGACGTTATGACCCGGCATGGGATAAGGGTCAGCGATCAACACCTTCATGACGCACCACCCCAACAGTTTGCAGCGAGAGAAGATCAGTGAACATCCTGTTACCAACCCTGCACGTCAGGCCATCCGCTCAGGCAACTCCGCTTGCGGCTGCCTGCCTGAAGGCAGCACTCCCGGCAGCCTTCAACAAAAACACCAGACTCCTCGACCTCTATCTGTCTCAGTCCCAGGAACAGATGCTTGATGAGATATTGCGTCTTCAACCAGACGTTATTGCCTTCCCTCTCTATCTCTGGAATCGGACCGAGGTTCTCTCGATGACAAAGCAGTTGCGCCAGAAGCAACGGACACTCTACCTTCTCGCGGGCGGACCAGAAGCCAGCGCCGACAGTGAGGCCGTTCTGAGGGAAGGGGCTCTGGATGCAGTTATCTGCGGCGAAGGGGAGAACGCCTTTGCCAGCCTGATCAGAGCCCTGGCAGAGAAAGCACCGATCCAGACTCTCGCTGGAATCTGCACACCGGATGCCCCTGCCAAGGCCGCTGTTTACTGTGAAAACCTGGACCGGCTACCATCCCCATACCTGCAGAAAACGCTCGTCCCTGAAGCCGGCGGTGGTCTGCTCTGGGAGGTTGCCCGAGGCTGCCCGTTCAACTGCGCCTTCTGCTATGACGCCAAAGGCCAGCAAGGGGTCCGCCCACTCCCCAGGCAACGGCTCGAAAAGGAACTGGAGCTCTTCGTAGCCAGCGGCACAGAGCAGGTCTGGATCCTCGATTCAACATTCAACTTCCCTGCTGAAAGGGGACAAGAGCTGATACGATTGCTGCTGGAAAAAGCCCCCGGCATTCATTATCACCTGGAAGCAAAAGCCGACTTTCTAGACCATGAAACCGTTCAGCTTCTGGCGCAACTGCAGTGTTCGGTGCAGATCGGACTCCAGTCTGCCGACCCACAGGTTCTTAAACCGCTCCATCGCTCCTTTGATCCCGACCAGCTCCTCCAAAAGCTACAGATGCTTTCGCAGGCAGGAATCATTTTTGGTCTTGACCTGATCTATGGCCTGCCCGGGGACACCCATCAGGGGTTTCGCCAAAGCCTGGACTCAGCACTGCTGACGGAGCCGAACCAGCTCGACATCTTTCCCCTGGCGGTGCTGCCTGGAACGCAGCTGTTTCTGGACCAGAAAAAACTGGACCTGCAGACTAAACAGTCCCCCCCCTACGAAATTATCAGCAGCCCTGGTTACCCGACGGAAGAGCTGGCACAAAGCCGACTCCTCGCGGCAGCTACGGACATTTTCTATAACCGGGGCCGTGCGGTTGGTTTTATGTTGCCCATCTGCCAGGCCCTTGAAATCAAGCCATCGACCCTGCTCGACAGCTTTTCACTCTGGCTGCAGGAAGAAAGGAGCATGACACGAGAAAGAATCCTCACTGCCGAAGAGTGGCAACCTGCACATATCTTTCCTCTGCAACAAGATTTTTTGCATGACGAACTCGGCCGTTATGGGAAGCCTCATCTTCAACAACTGGTTAACGATCTCATCTGCTATCACTATTACTACGCAGAAGCGCTGCTGGGCCATGAACTGCCACCAGGTCACGCAACCGACATCACAGCAAACGCCTGGCAAGAATACTGGCAGCAAGCGGAGGCGTTGCGATTGATTGATTTCAACTATGAACTTGATGAGCTGATGGCGAAGGGAGGGATGGAATTGCAAGCTCTGGCCAGAGAGCTAAAACCAACTGGCTCGACAGCCATATTCCTGCGTCAGGGGCAGCACGTCCTCTGTGAATCCTTGCAGGACGATTTTGCCCTGTTGTTAAAAGAATCGAACGGTAAGAGATCGCCGGCAGAGATTCTCCCGCACCTTGAGCCGGAAGAAGGGATGGAGCTTCTGGAATTTGCCATAACGGAAGGACTGCTTCAGCGTTGAAAGATTCGCCTACTTCAGCAACAGATCCATAAAGCCCTGATAGGTCTGCCGCTTTCGTTCAGATTTACTGTAGAGCGCGGAGGAGAAGAGCGAGGTCGCAGCATGCTCACCCAACATGGAAAAGAGCTGATAATCGATAGGATCAAGCTGCTCTTTTTGTACAAACAGACTGTAGATCGCCAGGACGCCGAGAACCTCATCATGGATCACCAGCGGGATTGCGACCAACGGATGTGCGAGATCATCAGACCCTTCAGAGATTGAACCCTCGACGAAATAATCTTCTTTATTTTCAGCAGTCTGCCCAAGAATACCTTCACCGATGACGATGTCCGGGAAGGTCTCATCCTCTTCAAACCCTTCACCTGTTTCGTAGCGCAGGACTCCGTCCGCTTCTTCATTAACCAGAATGGCAAACTTTTCAGCTCCAACAAAGTTGATAACAACCTCTTTGATGATCGCCAGGGCTTCTTCGCGGTCGAGGGTTGAGTGAAGGCGGGATGACGCGATATAAAGGTTGGTCAGGTTATTGTTGACCTCTTCAATCTGCACAAACTGTCCGGCAAACTCCTGATTTTCCTGCTCTAAAGCAGCGACACGAGCCGTAATCTCTTCATTTTCTGCTTTCAGCCTGGCGCACTCTTCTTCCAGTTCTTTCATACGCTGTTGCTGTGCATCCATGTCCATGCTGCCCTCATTACGTAGTGACTTTGTCCCACCACTGATCAGACTGTTCAGCGCCTCCAGCTCCCTCACCCCGGGATGGATAAAATATACGCCGAAGCCATCTTTATTATCGGTATTGCTCCGTTTGACTTTCCCCAGCAGTCGCAGTTCTGAGCCATCTGGCTGAATCAGCCGTAAGTCGACCGGACTCCCCTCAGCAACAGGCGCGGCCGATTGCAGATAAGTCCCGGTCTGCGAGATGTCTCGGGTCTGCGCCTGATACTCTCCACCTTCAGACAGAACGGTAACGGGCAACTCAATATTGATTCTTTCAGTCGTCTGATGATCGATCTTCCCCAGCAGACGCTTGACTTTTTCCTGCAATTCCAGCTTGTCAACCGGCTTGGTGACGTAGTCATCGCAGCCGGATTCCAGACACTGCTGAATCTCTTCCATCTGGCCCGCCGCAGTGACCATAATGATTGGTAGATTCTTCCAACGCTCACTCTTCTTCAGCGTCTTGCAGACCTCATCACCATTGATTTCCGGCATATAAAAATCGAGGAGGAGGATGTCGGGAGCCAGTTCATCAATACGCCTCAGGGTCTCTTCGCCTGAAGTCGCAGTCATCAGGTCGTACCCGCACTCCTCCAGGTACGATTTCTCCAGTTCCAGAAAAAGCTCAACATCATCAACCAGTAAAACTTTCGACATCGCCGAAATACTCCCTGTCTATCCTCTATAATTTATCAGCAGAACAGTAACGTACAGGAATCAAAAAGTAAAGAGCTCTGCCTGAATCAGGCAGAGCTCTTTGGGTGAGGAATATAGCAAGAATGCTCAGGCGACGTCTGCAACAGCACGGAGGTAACGGGGTCGTTCAACTATAAAACGAACAATTTCGTCAACCTCGGGGATCCGACCAGCCACGCGAACCTGATCATCTATCAGTAATGCCGGGACCACGTAAACCCGGTTATCAATCATTTTACGTCGATCGCGAAACATGTGAACTTCAGCTTCAACTCCGAGGTGATCGAGAGCTTCTCGGACATTCTCCATCGTTCCGTCACAGTTTCCCTTGCTATCGGGTTTGCAAAGAATATCGATACGCATAGCGGACTCCTTCCGGTAAACTCGAGAAATTTATGACCCCTAGGGTTATCATTATACGCAATAATGCTCTTCATGCAAGTCAAATCGTTAACGGTAACGTACCGTAATTGTTGCTCTGTAACTCGTCATGGGCTGATGACACCCACACACAACTCATTATTCTCGACGCTGATCCGCAAACGGCACCCTTCCTCAGCCCTTCCGTCAATGATCGCTCTCCCGATGCGGGTTTCAAGCTCATGCTGCAAATAGCGCTTCAAAGGCCTTGCCCCGTAAACGGGGTCGTATGCAGAGTCAACGATCAGCTTGCATGCTTCATCGCTCAGTTCCAACGTTATCTGCCGTTCTGCCAGCCGTTGTCGCAGGTCCTCCACCAGCAGCAGGACAATCTGCTGGAGCTGTTCTTTGCTGAGTGGAGAGAACAGAATCGTATCATCAATCCGGTTCAGAAATTCAGGACGGAAACACTGCCTGAGTTCCTGCTCCACCTGCTCTCTGACTGGTGCAGGTATCTGTTCATCCTGAATCCCCTCCAGCAGATACTGCGAGGCGATATTGGAAGTCATAATGACTACGGTATTCTTGAAACTGACAGTCCTCCCCTTGTTGTCCGTGACCCGCCCATCATCAAGAAGTTGCAGCAGGACATTGAAAACATCCGGGTGCGCTTTTTCTATTTCATCAAACAGGATCACTGCATACGGTTGACGCCGCACCGCTTCTGTCAACTGACCACCTTCATCATAGCCAACATATCCTGGAGGGGCACCGAGCAACCGACTCACCGAATGTTTTTCCATATATTCCGACATGTCGATCCTGATCATATTCTCTTCGCTGTCAAACAGCGCTTCCGAGAGGGCCTTGGCCAGCTCGGTTTTGCCAACGCCAGTGGGGCCAAGGAAGATAAACGATCCGATCGGTCTGCGCGGGTCCTTAATCCCGGAGCGGGCACGAATCACCGCATCAGCAACTTTCTGCACCGCTTCATCCTGCCCGATGACCCTCTGGTGAAGAACCTCATCAAGTTTCAATAGTTTTTCCCGTTCACCTTCCACCAGCCGCATCACGGGAATCCCTGTCCAGCGGGAGACGATCTCAGCGATTTCCTCTTCGGTCACCTCTTCCCGCAGCAGCTTGTTCGCTGATTCATCAGCATTCAATCGCTCCTCTTCAACCAGCAATTGACGCTCCAGTTCAGGGAGTCTTCCGTGCTTGAGTTCGGCTGCGCGATTAAGGTCATATGCACGTTCCGCATCACCAATTTCCAGCCGGACCTGTTCAATTTCCTCGCGGAGCTGTTGAACGTTGCGGATGCCCCCTTTTTCATGCTGCCATTGAGCAGACAAAGCCATCTCCTGCTCCTTAAGATCGGCCAGCTCCTTCTGTAACGGAACAAGCCGTTCGCGGCTTGCTGAGTCCTTTTCATTCATCAACGCAGCTTCCTCAATTTCCAACTGCATCGCCCTGCGGGTGATGGCATCCAACTCGGCCGGCATCGAATCGATCTCGGTTCGAATGGTAGCACAGGCTTCGTCCACCAGATCGATTGCCTTGTCAGGTAGAAAGCGATCGGCGATATAACGATGACTCAGGCCTGCGGCAGCCACCAAGGCATTATCCTGAATACGCACCCCGTGGAAGATTTCAAAGCGCTCTTTCAGTCCACGCAGGATGCTGATCGTCGATTCAACATTCGGCTGTTCGACCATGACCGGCTGAAAGCGCCGCTCCAGAGCGGGGTCCTTCTCCAGATATTGCCGATACTCATCTAGTGTCGTAGCCCCGATGCAGTGAAGTTCACCACGGGCCAACATCGGTTTAAGCATATTACCAGCGTCGATGGCGCCCTCGCTCTTGCCGGTTCCTACAATGGTATGTAGCTCATCGATGAAAAGTAGAATTTGACCGTTGCTGTCGTGAATCTCCTTCAATACGGCCTTGAGGCGTTCCTCAAACTCCCCCCGGTACTTGGCTCCCGCGACCAGAGCACTCATGTCAAGCGAGAAGACCGTTTTCCCCTTGAGCCCTTCCGGCACGTCACCACGAACAATTCGGTGCGCCAAACCCTCAACGATAGCGGTCTTGCCAACACCCGGCTCACCGATCAGAACCGGGTTGTTCTTGGTCTTACGCGACAGGATGCGAATCACCCGCCGAATCTCTTCGTCCCGACCGATCACCGGATCCAGGGTCCCTTTCTTGACCTCTTCAACCAGATCACGACCATATTTATGAAGCGCCTCATACGTCGCTTCCGGATCCTGGCTGACAACCCGCTGATTGCCACGCACCTCCGTCAGCGCCTGCAGCAGGCTGTCACGTGTGACACCCTGCTGCTTCAGGAGGCGGCCGGCGACAGTCCGTTCCCCTTCGGCGACTGCCGCCAAAAGCAGATGTTCGACGCTGACATATTCGTCCTTGAGTTGCTTTGCTTCATCGCTGGCCTTCTGCATCAATTGTCCCAGACGCCGGCTCGCATAGAGCTGTCCGCTATCAGCGCCCGGGCCACTGACCCGTGGTCTGGACTCCAGTTCCTGCGTGAGAGCCCTCAGCAGCGTCTCAGCTGATGAAGAAACCTTCTGGAGTAAACGGCCCGCCAATCCTTCCGGCTGCTCAAAGAGTGCCAGCAACAGGTGTTCGCCATCAATTTCGGCATGTCCGAAACGCAGGGCTGTTTCCTGAGCGACCTGCAGGGCCTCCTGAACTTTTCGGGTCATTCTGTCAAAGTCGATCATCTCTGTGTCTCCTGTATCGCAGGCTGACCTCAATGAGGATCTGCGAGAAATTTAAAAAGCCGGGATCGTTATCGATCCCGGCTTGGCTCTGCTCAATGAACTGTCTTGACGGCTATTTTCTTCGGCTTTGCCGCCTCCAGCTTTGGCAACCGCAAGGTGAGGACCCCATCTTTAAGCTTTGCTTCGCCAGCTTCGGTATCGATCCGCTCAGAAAGTTTGAACTGGCGATAGTACTCTGTGGACCGTCTTTCATCACCCTGGGTTCGTCCTTCCAGAGTGAGAATCCCCCGTTCTACTTCGACCTGAAGTCCCTGTTCGTCAACACCCGGCATATCCGCTGTCACAATCAGCGTATCATCCGTTTCATAGATATCAACGTTCGGCGTATAACGATAAACGGGGCTGCCCTTCTTTATCTCTTTCGTAGATTCATTTTTTGCGATCTGCTTGTCAGTCATAGTTCGCTCCTCTTTCAGGTTAATCAGAATAAGTGTCAGGTCTTCAGGCCGCTTTTACGGCAATCTTTTTCGGCAGAACCGATGCGGCTTTCGGCAGAGCAATGCTCAAAACTCCATGGTTATATTCTGCCTCAACCTTTTCTGGATCGATCTCTTCCGGGAGCATGAATGACTTACTGAATCGTTCACTTTTCCGCTCCCTGCGATGCCAAATGACATCTTCGCCGATCTCGGATCCGGCCATCTCAGCAGAGAGAGACAACTGACGCCCCAGGATATTTATCTCCAGTCTCTCCACGTCGATACCCGGCAAGTCTGCCTCAACCTGGTAAGAGCTTCCCTTGTCTTCAACTTTAAAGGATGTAGAATCGGCATGATGTTTGTGCGCAACTCCCAATCCCAGTCCGCAGAATAGCTGGTCCAACTCACGCTCCATCTTTCCCATTTCGTTAAACATATGCATACCTAACATCATGATTTCTCCTTTTCGTCATAGTCGTTGATCGGTTTGTAACTGCCTGCTTACGTAACCAGTCATAATACAAGGAGAATGCCAACTCAGAAAAAAACAAAAAGTTTCTTTTATTTCAGGCAGTTAGAATAGTACGAAAAGACAGGACAACAATTGTTGCGACGTCGCAGCTGTCGCGACAACTTGATAAATGCGACAGCTGCGACGTCGCAACAGAGGACCAATAGACAAGAATCAGGAAAGAGAGTCCCGGTCAAGATCGAGACGTTTGAGATGACGGTAAAGGGTGGCACGATGAATTCCAAGCTGACGAGCCGCCTGAGACAGGTTTCCCTCCGCGGACTGGTAGGCACTGCGGATAGCCTCTGCCGACAAATCAGTGCGCTGCCCTGTCGGCCTGTTCAATTTTTGCGAACCGGGACCAGGGGCCGGATAACTTTGAACAGTTGAGGATTGCAGAAGAATTGGCGAATCCTGAGCATTCCGTAGCGAATCAGCCTCATTCGCAGCAACCACAAACTGCTGCCGCTCACGAATCCATTCAGCAAAAGCTTTGGCACTGATCGCCTCCGCTTCCGTTTCAACGATCACTCGTTCCAGGACATTGCGCAGCTCCCTGACATTTCCCGGCCAGAGGTAGGATTGAAGCAGACGGACCGCTTCGCCGGTCAACTTTCGAGCTGATTTCTGGTACTTGACTGTGAATTGCTTTAAGAAAAAATCGGCGAGGAGCGGAATGTCTTCCACCCGATCTCTCAGAGGCGGCAGATGGATACGCAGAACCGCCAGGCGGTGGTAAAGATCAGAGCGGAACCGGCGCTCGGAAACCGCCTGTTCAAGAGGCACATTGGTCGCCCCTATCACCCGCACGTCAACCTGGCGACTCTGTTCGCTGCCGACGCGCTGCACGCGGCCGTCCTCAAGGACACGCAAAAGTTTTCCCTGAACCTGAAGGGGCATGTCTCCGATCTCATCAAGAAACAGAGTCCCACCATCGGCACGCTCAAAATAACCCCGGTGCTCCCGAACCGCCCCGGTAAATGCCCCCCGCTCATGCCCGAACAGCTCCGATTCCAGCAACTGCTCGCTGATGGCCGTACAGTTCAGTGCCGCGTAAGACCTTGAACTACGTTCGCTCTCATCATGCAGTCCCTTTGCGACCAGCTCTTTGCCCACACCCGTTTCGCCCGTGATAATCACCGAGGCATCCGATGCGGCATAGAGCCGTATTTTACGAAAAACCTCCCGCATCGCCGGACTTCCGCCAATCAGGCCACGGAAGCCTGTTTCCTGACGACTGGCGACGGACTCCTGTCGAAAATTGATCCTTACCAACTGTCCGGCATAGTCATCAGTCAATCCGGAAAACTGAATATCAGCCAACAGGGCGGGCCGCTCTGGAACCAACTGAACTTTGACGTCGGTCAGATCACGATCATTCAGCAAAACATCAGTCGCAAGCGGAATCAAAGAAGGAACAGCATCGGAGAAAAGAGCAGAAACTGCGCGGCCACGAACCGACTCGGCGGAAAGACCGCACCACTCTGCAAGACGTGCAGACAGGCTCTGAACCAGCCATTCACCACGACCTCTCTGCAGTAAGACAAGGTCGGGTGCGACGGCAGGAAGCTGTTTTTGAGAGGATAATATCAAAGGGTTACTCATGACCCGCTGTCTGGCCTAAAATCGAAGCTGCTTGACCATCTGCTGATAGGCTTCCTTCCCCTGGGTAAAATTCCCAAGTTTGACCCCCATCCCACCCTTGGAAGCAACTCTCAGCATGCTCTGTGGAATTTTTCGCGCCCAACGAACCTGGCCCTGACATTTCACAGTTTCTCCATCCGGGGTTTCCACTTCCAGCAACACGATGGTTCCCGGCTTTTCAGGCATTGCCGTTGTGATAAACATCCCCTTGTCAGAGATATCATCAGTAAATGCAATCCGCCTTGCCTCATCAACACCGAACCGGACCATCAGCCTTTTACGCTTACGATTAATCACCCGCTTTTCAGCCACGAAAGCCTCCGCTCACAAAACATCAAAAAAACAGCAAGACATTAGAAAATATATAGATTATTGACGTCGCCTGCAAGTTCTAATGAATCCATAACATGGATTGACGGACTTTTGGGCAGCCCAGCCCACAGAGGCCTCTGACTTGGAAGGTACTGGAGAACCAAGCTTGGAACAAGAAAGCATCTTGCCTTTGCAATGGTATCGAGGCAACGGACCAGGATGGGCACCTGTGTCGGAGGGAACAGCTTGCTGGCTGTAAGGAGATCCACCTGCTCCATTGGTATTAGGGAGCGACACCGGGGTAGCGGGCCGTACCCAGGCGTTTGTACTGGCTCGGGTCGCATGGCATATCCGAATCCTCGATCTCTTCAACATGGTATTTGATCAAGCCCTTCTTTAGCAGATATCGGTTCATTTGGGGCCTCTGCTATGAATAATATCTGAATATACTTTATTGGAATGACACAGGGATGATAAACGGCAGGTAGTCTGCATGGAGTGCGAAGTCATCTATCGACGCTCTCTTCAACGACTGGAAAGTTACCCGCTCTGTGGCGAATGACATCGACCGCTCTTTCAGAAGAAAAGTGCGACTCTAAATCCAGAGAATTTCCGACGTCATGTTGCGGGAAACGAGATCCCGGTTCTGGTGAATTTTGGGCCGAATGGTGTGGATACTGCAAAAAAACGGAACCCGCGTATGAGCAGGCGGAATCCATGCGGGAACCGTTCATGTGTTTGGCCAGACTCGACACCGAGGCCGGTGCGACCATCTCCTCTCAGTATGGCGTGAGCAGCCTTCCAACGATGGTCCTCTTTCGCAATAACCAGATACTGGCTCGGCAAGCAGGAGCCTTGTCTGCCGAACAGATCGTTACCTGGGCGCGAACAAGAATACTCTCCTGAAAATTTGATACCTCTTGAAACGACCCTCGGCTGCCGCCCCGAAAGAGGGCAGAGGGAGGCAGGACCACTGAAGCGATTTTTAAATGCTACTTTCCTTTGGATAAAGAGCCGGTTTCCAGAAGCGGCGCAGCACCAATATGACGCGCCTCCATCAGATCTACCAGCTTTTCCAGGGCGAGGGTAATTGAAACCTGCTCTATCTTTGGCAGTTCAACGAGTGCATTCGCGAGCGTTTCTTGCAGTAGCGAAGGAGCCTCTTCAACTAACTTTTCACCTGTTGGAGTAATCAGCAAATGAACCAGTCGGCGATCTTTGTTGCCACGGTAACGACTGACCAGTTTTTTCTCTTCGAGGCGGTCAACAATACCAACCACCGTACTCGGGCTCAAATAAACTTTTTTCGCCAGATTACCACAGGAAATGGGGGCCTCTTCCTTGATAGCCATGAGGCAGGCGAGTTGCGGAGCGGTGATGTTATGCAAACTGGAAAGCCTGTGTGAATGAATATCTACAGCTCTAATAATTCTTCGCAGAGCCTGAAGAATGCGCAGATCATAACTCCCTTGAGGGACATGGAGTTTCTGATGACTGGCAAACTTGTCTGTTGGGTTTTTCATAAACGCTCTCCCAAATGATCAACATACTAGGTTCGAGTGCCTGCCTGATCGGCGCTTTGACACTTTAATGCCGCAAGAACCTTTGAGCAAGTCTGAATCTTCTCAAGCACCGTATAAACCTCACCAGAAAAATGTGGATAAGAAGCTTTCACTTTCTATGGGAATCGACAAGTATCAAGGGATATGGGGTTGAAGAAGATGAAAAATATGGTTAGCTAATAGAGAGTGATTAGACACTCTGAGCAATGAGGTGGTGCCATGATCAATAAGGATACCGGTAAAGATTTGGGGAAAGAAGCTCTGCAACGTGCCCTTCTGGCTGGAATGTTTTTTTCGGTCAATAAATGTCAAATGAAAGGAGCGCCCACACTCTGGAGCAGGCTTATGCAAGAACTGTTCAAAGAGCGCAGAATGTAGAGCTTTATAGTTAACGGTACACTAACTCACAACGTTGTGGCCACCAGGGTTTGTTCCTTGGTGGCCGCAATCAATTGGTCGCCATCAACAGGATTTTATTTATCTGTGATTATAAAACCCATATTGCCAATCATGACTTTCTGATTCTTGTCACCCAGCCACAGCCGAACAGAACGTTCACCAACCAGTTCAAACCTCATACTTCCATCTTCAATAGTACCGACCTTGCTTCCAGCCTCGGTATAGACCTCAACGACTCGGTGCGTACCTACCGTGTCGGCTTTCAGATCATAAGCCTTCTGTTGGGCGCTCTCACAGCCAAATAAAAATACAGGTATAGCAATCAATAAAACGAACAAAAGCTTCATCATTAACTTTTCCTTTCTGTTGATCGAGTCTAGGTTCAACCTACCATGAAATGGATCAGCTGTAACCCTTTGAGCAGGATGCCCTCCGTCTTTTAAAACCGATTAACGTCCTTCTTAACGCGCCCATTATCATCGTTCCGGGGTCTGAAAATATTCTGAGCTTCGTCTTTTTCTCTGTAAGAAAGGTCTGTGTATGAAATGATCGGGGCAGAGAATAGTTTCAGCACGATCTGGTCGGTGTCATTGAGGGTCCATTTCTTCAGGCTCCCTGTCGCCTTTCCAGGCGGCCCATATTTCTGGTTGAATATTCTGACTAGCTCTGTGGTGAATTCTTCGTTGTATATTGCTCCAGTCATCATGACTTCTATTTCATAGAGCACTTTCGGTTGCTCAGGAGTAATTCTCATGGTAACTGTTGAGCTAACGCCTAATAGTTCGGTTAAATATCCAACGGAAGACGCGCTCCAGAACCGTTCGTTGATGAACTTTTGATTAAATCCACTCTCTTTGGAGGTGATACCAGCCGCTGCCAGGGGTATATTGTTCGCTTTTGCTGTCTCTACTATTTCAGATAAAGTCATGCCTGTTTTCCACACGTCAAATTCAACAGCATTTGCCGGGGTAGATAAAATCAGTATAAAAAACAGTGATGAGATAGTCGTTATTTTTTTGATTGAAGATTTCAACACTCCTCCGTTGTTTATAGCTCTGGTATCGGAACTTCAGTACAAATATTCCCTACGCAAATCCCCTTGATCAAGCTGGCAGAATCTAGGGATTATTTTTTCAGTATAACAAGTAGTGTCTCGGCTGTTTACAATTTCCCCGCAACCGTGACACGGATCATGCTGAGAAGGGATCGCTAAGATCACGTTGAAACTTCTGAAGGCTCGACACAAAAAACATGGCACTACGTTTACTCAACTTGTGGAAGAAACAATTGAGACGGAACTCTGTATCAGTCAGGTAAAGCAGATTGTATAAACAGCCAGCCGGCCAGAGTATTGGTATCCGGTCTTCAAAGAAGATCGCAAGTTGATTAAGTGCCAATTTCCAACTGCGAATCGGCAGGTTCCACTTTTTCGAAATATTTTGTAGCGCCAGATAGAGAAGTGTCAGCATTGATGCATGCCTCTTACTATGTCTCTGTTGTGATATGCTCTTTTGAATACACGGAACTTGTTGTTTAAAGAGAGCCACAGTTGGAGGCGTATATGAAAAAAATATCTCTGCTTTTATTCCTTCTGCCTGGACTTTTTATGTCCGGTGCGGTTCTGGCGGCAGATAAAAACTGGAGCAATGATGCGGAATTGTCATTTGTAGATACCGGAGGGAATACCGAAGTCACCACCCTGGCGGCCCAAAACCTGTTGAAATATCGGTTTGACGAACAGTACACCGGACAGTGGTTATTGCAAGCACTGTACGGAGAAAACGCTGGCGAAAAGAACGCCGAGTCTTACGCCACAGAACTGCGGGGTGATTATGCACCCTATGAAAGACTCTACTATTTTGCCACAGCAGGCTGGTTGCAAGACGAGTTTTCCGGAACCGACAGCCGGATCGTGTTCGGCCTTGGCAGCGGTTATAAATTCCTCCAGGGATCCAAGCACTTCCTGATCGGCGAGGCCGGCTTGACCTACACGAGGGAGGAATATGTCGATAACAGCGATGCCGCTTACCTCGGTGCACGCCTCTTCGGAAAATTCGACTACAAGTTCAACGAAACCAGCCGCTTCATGCAGAGCCTTGAGTTGCTGCCCGATTTCGATGAAACTGACAACTGGTTGCTGAACAGTGAAACCGCTATCATTGCGGCGCTTAGCAACCGGTTTTCGATGAAAACTGCCTATAAGGTCAAGTACGACCATGAGCCTTTGGCCGGTCTGGATAAAACCGACCGGATTCTTAGTGTCGCCCTGATGGCGCAATTCTAAACCGATCCAAAACATTTCAGCATCATGGAAAAGAGAGAACTGCCGCTAAGAGGATCGCTATTTCTGTGTCAAACTATCGAGTTTCTGCTCAGATGCGTTCTATCCGTCGTCCGATAACTCATTCCTGGATTGCCCGGGGAGTTTTGAGACACAAACACCGACTGTTGATGAGGCTAAAAAGAGAGTTTGAAAATAAAAACTTGTCCCTCTTTTGCTGCCTGTACGGAAAAACAAAAGGGCTCACAGATAAAAACCTGTAAGCCCTTTATTTTATGGTTCCCCGAACCGGATGTAGCTGGGTCCTAGGTTGAGATGTTTGACATTTCAGTCGGGGATGTTCTCCTAATAAATCCACGTCCATCAGCAAAACACAAGACCACAACCAAATGACCACTAAAGTGAATAAAGCCTTGCAACTTTAGCAAAAAAAGATCACTATAGTG
>DATFMC010000032.1:0-13872 GCA_035267105.1 Geopsychrobacteraceae bacterium | reverse complement strand
CTGCAGGGGCAGACATGATCTCGGAAAGGCGCTTCTTGAAGGGATAGGCTTCCATCTGGGTCAGAGCTTTTTCGCTGTGATCGCTGACCATGTCTGAATAGAGGCTTCGAACGCGTGAGAAAATTGCCTTGGTGAAGTATTCGGAAAGCAGGGGGTGTTTTTTTGCCGCCTTTGCCAGCAGCTCTTCAGGAATCAGATAGCACTCGGTCTCTTTGACAGTACGTGCACCGGCAGTATAGTCCTCTTTGGTGAAGACCGGAGTTCCTCCAAAGAAGGCCCCCTCTTTGCGATAATCAACGACCATCTCTACGCCACCGGGGGTCAGAGCGACGATTTCAACCAATCCCTCTTTAATAACATAGAGGTAGCCGGTTGGCGGATCATGTTGATTGAAAATATGTGTATGTGCCGGAAACTTTTTGACGATGGCAGACTGGTTGAACTCAGAAAAAATCTCTTCGGGGAGATGAGAGAAGGGTTCCGTATCTTTTAATCGCTTGATCAGTCCCATTGCTTGCCCGTGTCCTTTGCAGGTTTCCGATGCGGCCTACAAAGACCTTCCGTTCGAAAGGTCTTATCCTGTATCTTGTGGATATTATCACAAGAATGGTGTGAATTGAAAGAAGCACAGCTCGGATGTTATCGCAGACGATTATTCGGACAAACAATCCTTATTGGTTTTTTTTTTGCCAAAGGTAAAGGGGTGCGCCTGACGACTGATAATATAGTCTGCAAACACTTTCATCCAGAGTGTTATGCCGGTCATCGCGCTCCAGGTTTTATAGGGGAGGTAGCCGAGCAGTATGCCGACAATTGTTACGACGGCCACAGTGCCGGCTGCCAGATTAATCACCCCGGTAAACGGGGCCCATTTTTTTGGGTTTTGTGGCATCTCGCCGCGCTTGAGAGCGACTTCGGAATAATCATGTTTGATAAAGATTCTCCAGCTACGGCGCAGCCAGAAGAACGCCATTGGGAAAAGAGCAAGAAATAAAAGCCATGTCGTTGCGACGCTGATATCGAATATCATTTAGAGTCTCCGGTACTCCCGGCAGTGCGGGTTTTTATGTGAATGTCTGGTTCGTTGTACCCGACGCGATTGGGGCTGACAACAGAAAAGTTTGAAAAAAACCCCGCCAGCACTCTGGCGGGGTTGATTGGTCCGTAGACCACATTCCATGAGAGCTATCTCTTAGTGGGCACCACCGATTTCCTTGGAGCCACGAGGGATACGTACGCTTTCTACCAGGGCTACGATCTCTTCCGGAGGTGCAGGGAACATTCTCTTTACCGCGAATGCTACAGCAAAGTTAACGCATGCGCCGATAGCGCCGAAGGCGTTCGGCTCAATACCGAAGAAGAAGTTTGCTTTGCCACCGAAGAGGCCGAGGAACTCGGTCCCATTGATGAAGAAGAGTCCTTTGTGGGCAAAAACATAAAGCATGGTGACACCGAGACCAGCGAGCATACCAGCAATGGCACCCTCTTTATTCATGGTCCTGCTGAAGATACCGAGCATCAGGGCCGGGAAGATTGAACTTGCGGCCAGACCGAAGGCGATGGCCACAGTACCGGCGGCGAAGTCCGGTGGGTTGAGACCAAGGTAACCGGCGACAAGGATCGAGCAGGCCATGGCGATCTTGCCAGCCAGAAGCTCGCCTTTTTCACTTAAGTCAGGCATGAACTTCTCTTTGAGCAGGTCGTGGGAGATCGCCGAAGAGATGGCGAGCAGCAGACCGGCAGCAGTTGACAGGGCCGCAGCCAAACCACCGGCAGCAACCAGGGCGATAACCCAGTTAGGCAGCATTGCGATTTCCGGGTTGGCGAGAACCATGATATCGCGGTTAACGGTGAGCTCATTGCCTTCCCAGCCAGCGGCAGCAAATTTAGGATCCTTGTTTTTGTCATTGTAGTACTGGATGCGGCCGTCGCCGTTCTTGTCTTCGAACTTGAGCAGTCCGGTAACTTCCCAGCGCTTCATCCATTCGGGACGATCGTCATACTTGATCTGAGCATCGGAGGCGGTTACGTCGACAGTACCGGCAACGATTCCCGGGGTGATGGTTTTGAGCAGGTTCATCTGAGCCATGGCGGCGACAGCAGGTGCCGTGGTATAGAGGATGGCGATGAATACGAGAGCCCAACCGGCGGATGCACGGGCATCCTTAACTTTGGGAACGGTGAAGAAACGGACGATAACGTGCGGAAGACCCGCAGTACCGATCATCAGCGATACGGTGTAGACGAACATGTTCAGTGTGCTGAGACGGGTGTTGGTGGTGTATTTAGCAAAACCGAGTTCGGTAACAACCTGGTCAAGCTTGGTGAGCAGGGCGACATCGCTGCCGACCATGTCAGAACCGAGGCCAAGCTGTGGCAGTGGGTTGCCGGTCAGTTGTAGCGAAATGAAGATCGCTGGAACCGTATAAGCCAGGATCAGAACGCAGTACTGGGCGACCTGGGTGTAAGTGATCCCTTTCATACCGCCGAAAACAGCGTACATGAAAACGATCCCCATACCGATGAAAATACCGGTAGTGTTGGAAACGCCCAGGAAGCGGGAGAAGGCAACTCCAACACCGGTCATCTGCCCTATGATATAGGTCAGAGACGCTGCCAGCAGGCAGATGACAGCAACAGTGCTGGCACCTTTGGAATAGAAACGGTCACCGACGAACTGAGGTACGGTAAATTTACCGAACTTCCGCAGGTAGGGAGCCAGCAACATTGCCAGGAGGACGTAGCCACCGGTCCATCCCATCAGGAACAGTGATCCACCATAGCCCATGTTGGCAATCAGGCCGGCCATCGAAATAAAGGACGCCGCCGACATCCAGTCAGCACCTGTTGCCATACCGTTCAGGACAGGGTGAACGCCGCCGCCTGCGACGTAAAATTCTTTGGTGCTACCCGCGCGTGCCCAGAGGGCGATACCGATGTACAGAGCGAAGGTGAGACCAACAACTAAATAAGTAATTCCTTGAAGACTCATATTGTCGCTCCTCCTTATTCTTCGTGAACGTCAAATTTTTCGTCGAGCTTCCCCATGGCCTTGGCATAGTAGAAGATCAAAGCGACGAAAACATACATTGAACCCTGCTGCGCGAACCAGAAACCGAGTGGATAGCCACCCAGGCTGATGTTGTTAAGCATTGGCGCAAGCAGAATACCGAAGCCATAAGAAACAACGAACCAGACGATCAGTACGTTTCTTATCAGGGCCAATGTGGCCTTCCAATAACCGATGCTGTCATGTTGCATAATACTCTCCTCTCTCTCTAGGAATTTAAAGTTTGGTTTCGGTGAGAAACCTTAACAAAATTCGATCCGCCCGACCTGTCTCCTCGGGCCATGGTAACCTGATGTTTCATATGCCTCCTTTTTGATAATTAGGTGTGGTTGCTGTCTAAAATCTTTCTCTGTTCATATAGTGTCCGACATAACCGAGTTTGGAAGAAATGACGATTCCTGCCTCGGTCAAGCTCGGAAGAAGTTCTGTTTCAATCTTTTCCGGCGAAAGGCGAAACTCAGGGCCGACCATGCAGAGACTGCCGGGAGCGTTACCCTGTGCATCAATCAGCGGCGCTGCAAGAGAAGCGATTCCTTCACCGAATGTTCCGTGGTCATGGCAGTTGCCCTGCTTCTTGATGATTGACAACTCTGCTTCCAGCGCCGCCAACTCTTCCGGGCTGCATTTGGCACGATGGGTTTCATCGTGAGCCAGGATAACCCGGCCAGCCGATGGTCCTGTTATCGGATATCGGTTGCCAAGCAACGGGATGATCTTGACTTGTTGGGTGGTGTCGACCATGTCGAGAAGCAGGACCTCGTTACTGCTGGGAATTGCCAGGTAAATGGCTTCATTGCATTCTCTGATCAGTTTTTCCATGACCGGCTTGGCTTTGCGGAGCAAAACCATGCGCGAAAGTAATTTTTGCCCGATTTCATAGGCAGAGAGGCCCAGCTTGTATTTGCCTGACCTCTGTTCCTTTTCGACGTAACCTCTGTTCTCAAATGTTGCCAGCAGTCTAAAGATGCTGGTTTTGTTCATTCCCAGTCGCTCACTCAGCTGAGAGATGCGTACCTCATCGCCTTCGTCGCAGAGTGCTTCCAGTACATCGAGGGCATTATCGACAGACTGGATTGAATATGATTCCTTCTGGCGTCGAGGCAAAAGCCCTCTCCCTTTTATGGTGGATAGTGAGTTCATAATAAAACAGAAATTCATAGGCTCACGCTTTATAGAAAATAATACAGTGTTTTATTGTTGTCAACATTATACTTAATAAAAAAAATAAAAATTAAAAAAAACAGTAAAAACAAAACTTTAGAAATGGTCCATGGTTTGTTTTTTGTGGTTTTCGGTGCGCTCGAGGTTAAAAAATACCATCCTTAATTGACGGATTCAGTTGTTTTTTTTAGACCTGTTTTATTTTAAAAATAAAATCTTTTTAATTTGATGATATTTTTTTTGACTGGATAAGCTATCTAATGAAACGCTGTCATACTCAAGTTGAACACCCATTCATACTGGTCTGAGTGGCTCTTGGTTGTGTATGAGGTTTTGTGGAGGGGCAGCCTGTTTGTCTGGGCGTGTTTGTAGTTTATCAGCCGAAACTATGGTTGCAAGGTTGAGTCGCGCTTTTTTCTGAGGGCTTTACCCTTTTATGTTTTTGTTTCTCAGCGAGGTGTAAGTGAAAGGCTCTGCAGTCGTTCGATAAGTGGTTTGTCGGCAGGGAGCATAGGCATACTTAGCATGGCCGATGCTGTCGCCCAGCAGTGGGCATCAACTTCAAGGTGCTCGATTCGACCGGAGAGCCAGGTGCAATGATAGGCAAGTATCAGAACCGGCCCCCAGTCGTAACGGTGAAAGACCACATCAAAAATGGAACCAACGCTCACTTCTATCGCGAGTTCTTCTCTAAGTTCCCTCTGCAGGGCCTGCTGGGGGGATTCTCCCTCTTCGAGTTTTCCTCCAGGAAATTCCCACATCGAGGGATGAGGCTTGTGAGTCGGACGTTGGGTGATCAGGAATTTCCCCTGTCGCTCAATTATTGCCGCTGTCACCAGAAGCGGGGAAGCGGATTGTTCAGGGCTGCTCATTTCTGGATCTTTCTCATTTTCAACAGGGTTGTTTTTCACCTGATGGTGACTTTGCCGGTCGACTCTCGTTGCTACTTTTTTCTGGTTCCTTATTGCCGCTTTATGGTAGAAACATGCCGCGTGTCGCCGTATCATCTCATCCGGGAATCAGGCACCGATACTCTTCTTTTTGTCAGGAGCAGGACATGTTTCAGTTGTCAGATAAAGGTCGTGGAGTCAGGCAGATGTTCGACAACATCGCTCCACGCTATGACCTGCTAAATCGTCTGCTATCGTTTGGTATTGACCGTCGATGGCGGCGGTTTGCTGTCTCTCAATTGAACGTCCCAAGGGGGGGGCACGTTCTGGATATCGCTACCGGCACCTGCGACGTTGCCCTGGAAATTGCCCGAACGACTGACGATTCAGTGACCATCGTCGGTGAAGATTTTACCCAGGGGATGCTCGTTCACGGGCAGAGGAAACTCAACGATTCTCCTCTTGGGCGCCGGATCTTGCTGGTCAATGCTCCCTGTGAAGCGATCCCTCATCCTGATGCGACATTTGATGCCATTACAATCGCTTTCGGGATCCGGAATGTCGTGGATCGACAAGCGGGACTCAGTGAAATGTTCCGTGTTTTAAGACCGGGAGGGCGGGTGGTTATTCTGGAGTTTTCAACTCCTAAGAGTCACCTCTTCCGGCGCCTGTATTATTTTTATTTTCGGCGTCTGTTACCCGCGATTGGCGGCATGCTGTCGCAACGGAGCGCTTATCAGTATCTTCCTGATTCGGTCCTGGAGTTCCCTGCGCAGGTGACGTTCAGGCAGATGATGGCTGACGCAGGATTTACTTCTCTGCGATTCCATGACCTGACCTTTGGTATCTCCACCGTGTATGTCGGGGATAAACCCATACCCGCATAATTGGCGAATCCACGACCGTTTCAGCTATTCCACGACCTCGTCCGTTTCTTCTTTCTGAGCACCCGGTCCCGTTTGGGGTTTGTTGTCGCTCTCAACCGGCGGGTTCTCCCGCCCCGGGAAAAACAATTTTTCCGGATCTGTGATCAGCGTTCCCGGTAGTCCAAGGGTTCGTTTTAGAACTCCTAAAACCGTTTTTGATAATGATGACACCGGGATCGCTGTAACATCAGGGTCATCCTCTGGTCCTTCGATTTTAAAATGTGCTGTAACCAGGGCCTTCTCCTCCCCGGCCAGCAGCCAACCGGCGACCGGAATGGCAGTGATGACCTTGTCGACAGTTCCAAGCGGTTGAACCCCGAGGGTCAGGTCGACGGTGTTGTTACTCAAATTGCGCTGGCCAATCATCGAGAGGTTCATCGCGTTACTCATGATTTTCAGATTGGTGGTCGAGAGCAGGCCTTCTTCCAGTTTTACACTTGTGGTTAACAGATTGAATGGCATTCCATCCTTGTTCATGTCGGGCAATTTAAGTTCAAACAATTGTGCAACATTAAGTAATGAGAAAACCCGTGCAAGGCCACGGAACTTTCGCAGAGCACCGTCCCGGATTTCCAGGTGTGCCCCTCCGCTGGAGCTGGTCCAGAACTTTGTCCCTGTGCCGTTTCCTTCCAGGTAGAAGTCTCCCCGCAGGGTTCCGGTTACCAGCCCTTGAGCTTTGAGAACTTCAAGATACAAGGTGCTGGCGTCAAAATCCTCCAGATGCCCGGAGATCTTCAAGCGCCCATGGTCACGCTCGACCCGAGACAGGCAAAAGCCGTCTTTGTGCTTGAACCGCAGAGGATAGAGAGTGAACAAGCCGTTATGATGGGTGATCTCCCCCTCCGCCTGTTGAAATATCAGCCCGTCAAGGGTGCCTTGCGCGGCACGTGCGTGTACTCTGATCGGTTTTCCTTTGTTTGTTCTCTTGCCCGCTTTGTTCTTTGGTGGTCCGACGAACAGGTTGATGACTTCCAGAATGTCTGCATGCTGGAAGGATTCGATATCGAGAAAGGTGTCCGGCTCAGAAAAATTACGAACATAGCCGTTGACTGTGGCGTCAGTCCCGTTTGCAAGTAGAACATGGACCGGATCAAAAAATATCCCGCCCCTGTTAATCAGCAATTTTCCATCTATGTTACGGATGATCGCTTCCGGATTGGTAAACACCAGGTCTCTGGCATGAACAGCTTGGCCGCGAACCTTGAGTTCGAGCAGGAAGCTTTTCCAGTCACGTAATTTTCCGTCGATCTCTAAAGCGGATTGACCGACATGGACATTGAGCTTTTCAAAGTCGAGCCCTTGCTGGTTGAAGCTGACACGTCCCGATGTTGAATTGATATCACTGAGTAGCCAGATTATGTGTGCGCCGGCATTCTCAAGGTTGAGCTCTCCCTGGAAATTTCCCGGACCCTGGTGCTGGTAGATGATATCAAGGATGCCTTCGGCTTTCAGTCGTTGCAGAAACGCTGACTGTGGGCGCAGTGCTGACAGGTCGATCCCTTTGAGCTGCAGGCGGGCAGGGGGGGGCTGCTCCCCTGTTGGCAGAAGTGCAGTCCCTTCAATGTGGGTATCCGTAAAAAAGAGATTAATCTGATCGATGTTCACCTGTCCCGACTGCCAGTCTCCTTTCATCTGCAGGTTGCCGTTCTGACCCTGCTGCTTGCTAATGATTTGACCGTACTGTCCGTGGAGTTCATCAAGATTTAACTGCAGTTCCCCTCTGATTTGATCATGGCTGCCTTCCAGATCCAGTGTCAGCGGTGTCGTTCCGTTTATGGTGAGTGCTTCTGGCAGGGTGACAGAGGCAGACTCCAGCAGAGAGGCAACTTCGGGTTGGGCGGTCAGGTTGATATTAAAGAGCGGTGCCTCTCTCCAGTTGTGAACTTCGCCCTGGAAGAATAGCTGCTGATCGAATAATTGTGCCCTGCCGTTTGCCAGCTCGACTGTTTGATTGTCCAACTTGACTTCAATGGCAATTTGTTCGAGTTGTGTTGTCTCATTGACAGTCCACTGACCATTCTCCAGAAGCAGGCGAGCATGGTACTCAAGGGGTTGATTAGCGTCCCCGTCATGGCTGCTGATGAGGCCACCAAATTGAACGTCGGCAGCTTTTAATGTGCCAGAAACAAGTTTTTCCAGCTGCGGTTTGCCCCACCTTGTCAGAAGTGGCTTAAGGGCAATATTTTCGGATTGCAGTCTCCCTTGAAGTAGAACCCCTTCTTCCGTTCGATCCCCCTGTAGCTGTCCTTGCAGGGGGACATCGTAGAGGCTGACTCGCAAGTCTCTAAGGCTGTCGGATTGATCCGCAGATATCCATCGACCTGCTGCGGTTAGGTGTTTTTTGTCAGTACCGGACTTCGTGAGGTGGCTGAAAAAGTCAGCGCCAGTCGCTGGAACACCGCTCATCTCGACTGTTGCATCTATTCGCTCCGGAAGGTGTTGGGACAGGTTTTTCGGCAGCAGGGTGCGAGACAATTGATTCAGATCGGCCTTTATTGTCAATGAGTGTCCACGCCAGTTCTTCAGTTGTGCTGGTTGAGGTAGTTCAGTCTCTACTGTGAATTCACCTTGTTGCTCAGGGAGTTCGCCGGAAACAACCAGATAGCCGTTCTGTTCTGTCTTCCAGTCGCGCAGGATCAGGTTCAGATTTTCAATGCGAGAGGGGATTTTGTTGTTGTTTTGCTCCAGCTTCAACTCCAGGGTTCCCCGGCGAATGGTCAGAAGGCTCAGGTCGAATCTGCTAAACAGTTCTTCGGCCGCTGAAGGGAGAGGCTTTCTGTTGGTCGTTTCCCTGATACTAGCTAGTGCGACCTTGAACAGTGGTTCAGTCAGGATGACGCGATCTATCAGCAGTTCGCCCTGAAGCAAAGGTTTCAGCCTGAGAACTCCCGTCAACTGTGGTATCTGGACATCGATCAGAGTTTTGTCGCCAATGTTTAATTGGTGAATATCGATGGCCAGCCCTTGTTGGTAGGTCAGATGGAGCCTTTCCATCGAAACCGGCATTTGGATTATCCGGCTTAGCTCTTGGCTCAGGCGTTGGCGAAGCTGCCCCGGGTCGAACTGCGACAGCGCCACGACCAGCAGGGCGAAAGCACTGATCAGCAGCAGGAATAACGTGCAGAGCAGGGGATGGCGACGATAGAAAGGTTTTGCTTGCATACGGTTTTATTCAATCTGACGCGAGAGTCGTACCTGGTTTGAGTGTTAATTAGTGTTGATGAGAATTCGCCAGTATCAATCATACTGGCTATTTAGACTGTCTACAAGCAGCAATGGGGATTTGTTGCGCAGGTAAGGTTTGGCAGAATTAACTCTGCAGCCGCAATAGCGTCTTTACAGGATTTAAGCTCCTTGTTAACATGACTCGCCCTGTGCTGCGCAGGTACCCGTTTTGAGGCTTCTGGCCTCCATATGTATTCGACTAAATAATCATTGAAATCAGAATGTTATAAAAATCATGGATAACACTTATTACCAGGCGCGGGGCGAGCGGTTCGAATGAAAATCAAACGTCTCGAAATTGTCGGATTCAAGTCCTTTGTCGATAAGGTTTCCCTCGATTTTCAACAGGGGATAACTGGAGTCGTTGGGCCGAATGGGTGTGGCAAGAGCAATATTATCGATGCGATTCGTTGGGTGATGGGGGAGCAGAATGCCCGAAATCTTCGCGGTCGGGCGATGGAAGACGTGATTTTCGGTGGCAGTGAAAATCGCAAGCCGCTGGGGATGGCTGAAGTTTCAATTGTGTTCGATAACAGTGCAGGGCTCTCCCCTCCTGCTTACCGGGACTACGCCGAAATTATGGTCACCCGGCGTCTCTATCGAAATGGCGATAGTGATTACCTCCTGAACAAAACAGCGTGCCGCCTTCTCGATATTACCGAACTTTTTATGGACACCGGCGTCGGGGCCCGCGCTTATTCGATCATTGAGCAGGGTAAGGTAGGGATGCTGGTCAGCTCCAAGCCGGAGGACCGTCGGGCCGTTATCGAAGAAGCTGCAGGCGTGACCAAGTTCAAGTCGCGAAAGAAGACATCTTTACGGAAAATGGATGCCACCAAGCAAAACCTGGTGCGTTTGAGCGATGTGATCTCAGAGGTTCGTCGCAATCTTGGCAGTTTGAAGCGTCAGGCACAACGGGCCGAAACGTTTCGTGAGCAGAGGAGCGAAGCCAAGCGGATAGAGATCTCTCTGGCGGGAAATCGTTATCGTGAATTACAGCTTGAATTGACAGCGGTCAGCACCGAAGAGCAAGCCCGGTCCCATCAGCTTGAGAAGGTCGAAGCTCAACTGGTAGATGGTGATCTGCAGATTGAAGAACGGCAGCTTGCTCTGGCTTCAGTGGAAGAGGTTCTGGCTCGTAGTCAGGAGAAGGTTTATCAACTCAGCTCAGAGGTGCAGCGGGTCGAAGGAGAACTGGTGCTGGCGTCTCGTCAGCGGGAAAACCTGCTTCGCCAGGATGATCAATTGCAGGAAGAGCAGCGTGAGATCAGCGAACGCCTGGAATCTTCAGATTACGAAGAAAAGGAGCTGAAGCAGTCAGAAGAGAAGGTGCGCACCGACCTTCAACAGACTGAACAGCGGGCGCAAGAGGCAGAAAAATTATTATCTGAACATCAGCAACTCGAAACAGATTTGTCACTTCAGCTGGAGGCTGCACGTCGACAGCTGATGGAGCTGCTTAGCGATGTCAGCCGCCTTACCAATCGCCGTGAGGAGATCGTTCGCAGATTGGCCGCTGAGGAAGAGCGGCAGGAACGGAATCGCAGTGAGTCGGTACGGCTGCAGGAACAGATGGAAGAACAAGTAGCTCTGCGCCTCACCTGCGAAGAAGAACTCATTTCCTTGCAAAGCAAAGCTCTCGATTTGAATCAGGAGCAGGAGGTCCTGCAAGAGCAGCTGCAACTTATAAATAGTCGTTTGGTCGAGGCAGAAGCCGAGGTCAGTGCCACTCGCCAACTTCTTGAACGGCAACGGTCGCGACTGGAATCGCTACAGGAGCTTGAGAAGAATCTTGATGGTTACACCGAGGGAGTTCGAGTCCTGTTTGCTGAAAATAAATTAAAACGACAGGTGGCTGCCGACTTTCTACAGGTGGAACCTGCCCATGAGCTTGCGATAGAAATGGCTCTAGGAGAGCGTTTGCAATCAATCCCCGTAGATGGGCCTGATCAGCTTGATGAGGTTTTCACGCTTTTGCGTGATAAAGGCGCGCGGGCCACCCTGTTGCTGGAGTCGGGTGGTTGTGAAGAAATTGTATCCGTTGCCGGTGCTGTCCCGATGAGTGAACTGGTGACGTGCAAGGGGACTCATGCTGCTCGGGTCAAGGCGCTGTTGGCAGGAACTTTCCTGGTCGAAACCTTGACTCCTTTTTACGGTAAGACGCTGACTGCAGGGACTTTATTGGTCACACCTGCGGGGGACTGTCTCAGCTGGCGTGGCGACTTGATTGCTGGCGCCCCTGTTGCAGCCAGCTCCGGACTGTTGCGTAAGAAGCGGGAAATTGATGAATTGACGAACCAGGTTGCCCAGCTGGAAAGCCTGTTGACCGAGCAACAGTATAGCTATCAACAGTTTCAAGAAAAGCTGGCGAGGAGTGACGAAGATATCAAGGCTTTGTCCGCAGAGCGACATCGTCAGGAATTGCGATTACTGGAACGGCAAAAGGACCAGGATCGCATCGTTCAAAAAGAGCGCCGCTTATTGGAGCGTCTGGAACTACTCAGTTTCGAAGAAGAGCAGTTACATGATGAACGACAGCGCCTGCTTGCTGAACAAGATGAGATAAGCCAGGGAACGGAGAAGTCTTCCGCCCGGCAGATATTGCTTGAGCAGCAAGCAGACCGTCTCCAAAAAGAACAGGCAGACGCCAGAAGTTCTGTTGAGCGGGTTCGTGAGACACTGACTGCTTTGAGGGTCGATCTGGCCAGCCTCAGGGAGCGTCGAGACGGGAGTCAGGATACTTTACAGCGACTCATTCGCAGTCGGGAGGAGTTAGCCAAAAGGAAGGTACTGCTGCAGTCGAGACGCGAAGAGGGGGGTGTTGAAAAAAAACGGCTGGAGGAGACCGATCGACGTTTGCGCATTGAGCTTGATCTTTTGTTGCAGCGGCGTGAAGAACAACAATCGGAAGAGGTGGCTGTTCGCGAACGCTTTGAACAGGACCGTCAGCAGCTGGAAGCATTGCGTGACCAGCAGCGGGAAGTTCGTAGCCTGACCGAGGAGCGACGTAAGGAGGTTTCTCGATTGCAACTCAGACATCGGGAGCTGTTTGTCGATGCTGAACATATGCGGGAATCGGTAGAGGAGCGATATCGCGTTGATTTGAACGAGCATCAGGTTCCTGAAGCGACCGAATCAGAACTCGAACGTCAGCAGGTTAAACTGAAGCAATTACTGCAGCGGATCGAGGCGCTTGGCGAAGTCAATTTGACCGCAATTGATGAATACCAAGAGCAGGAGGAACGCTATGATTTTCTCACCAAACAGCGCGATGACCTGCACCAGTCTCTGGACGATCTACAAAAAGCGATCAACAAGATCAACCGGACCACAAAGCGGCGCTTCAAGGAGACTTTTGATCAGGTCAACGAAAAGTTTCAACAGGTGTTCCCGCGATTGTTTCGTGGCGGACAGGCTGAGCTTAAACTGACCGACGAAGATGATTTGCTGCAGTCGGGTATTGAGATCGTGGTCCAGCCGCCAGGAAAGCGTCTGCAAAGTGTGAACCTGCTTTCGGGCGGAGAGAAGGCCCTGACCGCAGTTGCATTGATTTTTTCACTTTTTTTAATCAAGCCAACACCTTTCTGTGTTTTGGACGAGGTTGATGCTCCACTTGATGATGCCAATATTGACCGTTTCGCTGAAATGGTGCGGGAGATGGCAGAGACATCACAGTTTATTATCATCACCCATAGTAAAAGAACCATGGCGAACACCGAAACCCTGTATGGAGTGACCATGGAGCAGCCGGGAGTTTCAAAGATCGTTTCTGTCAGGATGAACGATGGCCGATCGCAGGGTGAAGCTGAAGTCGCATGAAACCAATAAGGTGGATTTCCGTTATTGCTCGTTCGATGAGTTTCGAGCATTTGACCTGTCGGTACTGTGAGTGAAACTATGCCATTTAAGGGTCCGTTAAATAGAATGCTTGAGAGTGTTCCCGGTTCGCTTGGGGCGATCATTGCTGACTGGGAAGGGGAGGCCGTAGATCAGGTCGCGGTGCTGGATGATTATGATATAAAAATCCTCGGGGCGCATAAGGGTATTATCCTGACTCGGTTGAGGGAAGCCCTGGACCGGGTCGATGGGGGGGAATTGGAAGAGATTCTTGTCCGATCAGACCAGAGCAATACTCTTGTTGCTCCCGTAACCGAGGACTATTTTCTGGTCCTGGCCCTGACTCCTGAAGCGATGTTGGGGCGAGCCTCTTTTGAGTTACGACGCTGCGTTTCTCTGTTGAGGAAGGATATTGCCTGACAGGGGCTACCCTGTTATTTGACTGTATTTTCTGGCTATGAATTTAAATTGATCGTCTTATGTGTGATGGCTGATCGATAGAAGGATGTCGCATAATTATGGAGTTTTTTGAGCAATGGCTGGTATTTCTGGCCGATTTGTTAAAAGCCGCGGGAGTGCCGAAAGAGCACCTGCAGGTGAGTGCGCTGGGCGTTACCTATGCGGTGGTGGTCATCATTGTCCTGTTAATTGTTCTGTCCCTGTTTCTATTGCGTGGGAAAAAAGCAGAACCGGAACCTGGAGAGATTGAATTAGATCGCATAGATCAGAAGAGTGTCGCCGAAGCCGAAGCCGAAGCCGAAGC
>DATFMC010000031.1:0-17246 GCA_035267105.1 Geopsychrobacteraceae bacterium | reverse complement strand
GAAGAAAATCTCTATATGCTGGTGTTCAATCAGGCCAAGGACCGCATTCGCAACTTTTACTCGGGCTACAACACCAACGAGGAACAGAGTAAACTTCTGGACGAGGTTAACAGTGAATTGCGTAGCAAGGGAGAGATTGAGGAAGAGGTTCCACTCCAAATGTTCCGGGATGTTGTTCTGAATATCAAAAAAGAAGCCGTCTACATGCACAATCTGCTGCCAAAAATCGTCTTTACCCAAGACCGCAGCCTTCGGGATGACTTTTTGGAGAACAGTGGACTCGACCGTTTCTATGTCGAAGAACTTGAACGGGAATATTTCGTCCTCAACAAACTCGACCCGGATGATCTGATCCTACTCAGAGCGGGGAACTCAAACTGATTAAACCTTTCGGGGGGACTTATGACAACTGCTGCAACCCCAGAAAAACTTCGCAACATTGGAATCATCTCTCATATAGATGCCGGGAAGACAACCGTCTCGGAACGAATCCTCTTCTACACCGGTGAAATCCACAAGATGGGTGAAGTCCATGACGGTATGGCATCTATGGACTGGATGGAGCAGGAGCAGGAGCGTGGCATCACCATCACCGCTACAACCACCCGCTGCCAATGGAACGATTACACCTTCAACCTCATCGACACCCCGGGACATATAGACTTTACCATCGAAGTGGAACGTTCTCTGCGTGCCCTTGACGGTGCGGTTGCTATCTTCAGTGCGGTAGACGGAGTTCAGCCACAAAGCGAATCGGTCTGGAGGCAAGCGGATCGATACCGGGTTCCGCGCCTCTGCCTGATCAATAAAATGGACCGGATCGGCTCCGATTATACGACAACCTTGAAGGACATGCAGGAGAAGCTGCACGCCCGCCCGATCCTGTTGCAGCTCCCCGTCGGTGCGGAAGACAGCTTTTCCGGCGTCATTGATCTTTTGGAGAAACGTCTGCTCCGTTTCAGTGAAGATGATCAGGGCCGCTCTCTCCAGATCGAAGCCGTCCCTGACGACCTGCAAGAGCAGATGACTGCTGCCAGAGAAAGAATTATCGAAGCCGCTGCGGACTTTGATGACAGCATTCTCAGCGACTTTCTAGATGGTCTTGAAATCGAGGGGTCCCGCATTATTGCGGCCCTGCGCAAAGGAACGATCGCCTGCCAGATCTTCCCGGTATTGCTCGGCTCAGCCCTGCGTAACAAGGGGATTCAGCCTCTGCTCGACGCGATCTGCACCCTGCTTCCCTCTCCTTTCGATGTCCCCCAGGCGGATGTCGTCCACCCGGAAACCGGTACGCTTCTTAAAATTTCCTCCGAGGCCAAGGGCCCGTTCTGCGCTCTGGCTTTCAAGGTTCTGGCGGATGAAGGACGAAAACTGACCTACATGCGCATCTACTCAGGCAGCCTGGCTCCGGGAGATACCGTCTGGAACAGCACCGGCAAACAGAGTGAAAAAGTCGCTCGCCTGTTTCGTATGCACGCACATAAACGGGAACGGATCAAGCTGGCAACAGCGGGCGATATCGTCACCGCAACCGGCCTGAAGCATGTTCTCACCGGCGACACTCTCTGCCATGAATCCGAGCCACTGCTGTTGGCGGGGCTGGAATATCCGGCACCGGTGGTTTCACTGGCGGTAGAACCGAAAACCGTCGACGACCGGGACAAACTCATGCCGACCCTGGAAAAACTGCAGTGGGAAGATCCCACCTTTCTGGTCAAGGAAGATAAAGAGACCGGACAAACGCTGCTGACCGGCATGGGCGAACTCCATCTGGAAGTCATCATCAAACGACTGAGCTGTGACTTCGGCGTAAACGTTATCACCGGTCGTCCCCAGGTTGTCTATCGTGAAACCGTCAAGAAAAGCGTGGAGCATCTGGAACAGTTCGACAAAGAGATCGATGGCAAAACACACCAGGCTGAAATATCCCTGCGGCTCAGTCCGATGCCCAGAAAGTCGGGACTGGAGTTGGTGCTTCCTCCCGAGGTTATGGAACCCCTGCCGGATGAGTTGCGTCTGCAGGTGAAAGAAAAGCTGGAGCAAGCCTGCCAATCCGGAGCGGTTGCAGGTTACCCGTTGACTGACCTGAAAATTGAAATCCTCGCCATCCCCTTCGAGCCCGGTCGGACCAGCGAACTCGGCCTCTCTGCAGCGACCACCAAATCGATCTCCGACGCAGTCCGAAAAGCAGCTCCGACCCTTCTGGAGCCAATCATGCTGCTGGAGCTGACAGCTCCCCCCGACTATACCGGTCGGGTCATGGGCACCCTGCAACAGAAACGAGGCCAGATTGAGGGGGTCGAATCACGGCCAGGACAAGACGTGATCCGGGGAACGATCCCCCTCTTCGAAATGTTTGGTTACATGACTGAATTACGGAGCGTAACCAAGGGGCAAGGAAGTTTCACCATGGAATTTTCACACTTTGATCAGGCCCCCGCTGAAACCCTGCAACTGTTCGGCCTGTAACTTCTGGCCGGCAGAGCCCAGCACCTTAATTCATATATTTGCAGTAAAAACAGACATATTGCCAGAGCCCGAGGAAACAAGGCAGATAACCAGATTCGGATTCTACCCTGCGCGATGCTCCTGACCGGTTTTTTGCAGATAATATTCGTAATCTCCTTCGTAGGCGGTCATCAGGCCATGGTCGAGCTCAAACACCCGGTCGACCAATGAACGGAGGAAGTGCCGGTCATGACTGACCAGCAGCAGGGTGCCAGTAAAACCCTGCAAAGCTTCGAGCAGGACTTCACGTGACTGAATATCGAGGTGGTTGGTCGGCTCATCCAGAATCAACAGATTAAGCGGTCGGCCGAGCAGGGTCGCCAGGACCAGCCGTGATTTCTCTCCTCCGGAGAGCGTATCAACCCTCTTATCGACATCATCCCCCTGAAACAGGAATGCAGCACAAAGGTTCCGCAATACGCCGATGGTCTGTTGCGGCAGGGCATCCTGTACCGTTTCAAAGACGGTCTTCTTCGGATGGAGTACGTCCATGGAGTGCTGGCTGAAGTAGCCCTGATGAACATTCGCACCAATAGCGACACGGCCGGAAGTCGGCTCAGTCAGTCCGGACAGGGTTTTGAGAAAGGTTGATTTTCCTGCGCCGTTGACCCCGACCACGGCGATCTTGTCACCCCGTTGCACCATCCCGGAGAGTCCAGAGAAAACCGGTTTTTCTTCGCCACCCTCCTGAGACCAGCTCTTTGCCAACTGCTCGAAGCCGACCACATCGTCACCGCTGCGTGGCGGTTCGCTGAATTCAAATTTGATCAGCTTCTGCTCTGGTGGCAGTTCAATCCGCTCGATTTTCTCCAGCTTTTTTACGCGTGACTGCACCTGGGCCGCATGAGAGGCGCGAGCAGCGAAACGGGCAATGAACTCCTCTTCTTTGGATAACATCTCCTGCTGACGTTTGTGGCTGGCCAGCAACTGCTCGCGGCGAACCTCCCTCTCACGCAGATAAAAATCGTAATTGCCGCCATAGCTGGTAATAGTCCCCGCTGCGACCTCGACAATCCTCCCGACCAGCCGATTCATAAAATCGCGGTCGTGGCTGGTCATCACCAGCGCCCCTTTATATTCGTCTGCCAGCCAATTCTCCAGCCAGACAATCGACTCAACATCCAGGTGATTGGTCGGCTCATCAAGCAGCAGCACATCAGGATTAAGCGTCAGAATTCTGGCCAAAGCGATACGCATTTTCCAGCCACCACTGAAGGTTTCAACCGGCTGGTCATAGTCATCAGGACCGATGCCGAGCCCGGTCAATACCGCCTGAGCGCGACTTTCGAGATCATAGCCTCCGCGATGTTCAAACTCCTGCTGAACCTCGCCATAACGCTCCAGTAGCGCAGCCATGGCAACATCCGACATCGGCTCGCACATGGCCGCTTCCATCTCACTGATCTGTTCACCAAGCTTCACCGTAGCCTCAGACGCGGCGACCACCTCTTCCAGCGCACTGCGCCCGGACATCTCACCAACATCCTGAGAAAAATATCCGATCACCGTCTTCTTGTTGCAGGTAATGTCACCGGCATCGACCGCCTCATCCCCTGTGATCAGGCGGAAGATGGTCGACTTTCCCGCACCGTTCGGGCCGACCAGTCCGGTACGGCTCCCGGGCAGGATTTGAAAGCTCGCGTTTTTGAACAGCACACGGTTACCATGCTGCTTGGTGATATCGGTCAGATGGATCATGGAGAGTCCTCATAAGAAAAAGTTTCGCTCTGTTATCACGTCGAGAGAGTCATGAGCAAGAGAAATCCGTGGCATTCCAACAGCAGCATTAATCACGGGAGAACAAACCTAAACCTCGGCCCTTTTCATCTTCACAGGGAACAGAGTGTGCATTTGAACAGATTATAAACGTTGAGCCGACATCTCTTTTTTACGGACCAACACGTTTATTTCTCTGGAACTCATCGCTATATTAGCAACCATCGAATAACAGTTCTGGCAGACTGTTTCGATAAAAACCTCCCATAAAAAACATTTTTGCCCCGTGGTTAGCCTCCTGACCCGGGGCATTTTTTTTGCCCGCCAGATGCTTCAATTCATCCATGACCTGCACTGACAGTAAACTCGAAAATTTCATAACAGGTCCCTCACCTCATATCTCCTAGCTCATCATCAGGATTATTCCCTACCAGAACAGTATCTTTTATGTTTTGAAACGTGTAATATAGATAGACGTTTACCCGCCCCAGATCCTCTGTTAAACCACCACCTCCCTTCATTCCGTACGGAGATGCAGTTACGGATGGAAGAGATTCGTGGGTCGCATCGGGTTTTGCAAACACAAAATTGTTCAAGCCGGCCACTCTGATTCCAGAGATCTCTCTGGTGTTTCTTGGCGGGGCATTGGCTAGTTCCAGACAAGGGAGTCACAGAATGCAGAACAAAATTCTTACAGCAGGCGATGACATCGAGGCCCGCTGCACCAAGTGCCGAAAAAATACCAACCACACTATCGTTGCCATGACCGAGGAGGTTCCGGCGAAAGTCCAGTGCAACACCTGCGACGGCCAACACAAATTCCGCCCCCCCACAGTACCGAAAAAACCAGCGGTGCGACGTACCGTTGATCCAAAAGCAGTTGAAAAAAAAGAATGGGAAGAGCTCGTCCCCCCTATGAATAGCGCTAAAGCAACTGACTATTCCATGACCGGCACCTTCAAGGTCAAATCGTTGATCAATCACCCGAAGTTCGGACTCGGCCTGGTTCAACGCATCGCGGGATCGCAAAAAGTCGAAGTTCTGTTCGAGGACGGCAAAAAGACATTGCGCTGCAAATAATCCTAAAACGATCTGTTCTCTCTGCCAAAGCTAACGAGCAAGGCGTTTTTCCGAAACCCGATGGAGTGATCAACATGGAACCCTGTGATCTGTGCGAAGAACAATCAAAAAAACGTAGCAGTGGAAAACCACACGACAACCTGATGAAGGTTGACGACCCCCGGATATTCAAGGGGAAAAAACCGCGTGGTTTTGAGGAACAGGATTACCAATGCCTGACTTGTAACTCAAAGTTCACGCAAAGCTCCAATAAAAACGATCTGGCCTGGACGTTGTGGCAAGGCTAGTGTTCCCGAGAGTCATATTGCTTGAAGGCCACGAAAAGATTTCAGGAAAATAATGAATCATTTCGATAACTCGTTCAGGCCTTGCATTTAGAAACAGTATCTGATAGTATTCGTTGACTTAAGCAAGTTTGTGCAGGTGTTTCGTCGCTCATCATATTGACAAGGTGTCAACATTGATCAGAACACACAGTCCAAATTGGTCTGTGTGTTTTTTATTTTTCGAGTGAACGGACCTGCGCAACAAAAAGTTCCCAGAGGGGAACATGGAGAAAAGAAAATGGCAGAAGGAACAGTAAAGTGGTTTAACGATTCAAAAGGTTTTGGTTTTATTGAGCAGGACAATGGGCCTGATGTATTCGTCCATTTTTCCGAAATTCAGGGCGAAGGTTTTAAATCTCTCGCCGAAGGTGACCGCGTCAGCTTTGAGGTCACTGAGGGGCAAAAAGGTCCTCAGTCTGCTAATGTCTGCAGACTCTAAATAAAGATTTGCATCGTTAGTTAAAAAGAAGCCTCGCGATATTCGCGAGGCTTCTTTTTTCTGACATATTGTAACACTCTGGAAAAAGACGCCCTCCTCGTAATGCGGGATTCAGTTCATTTTGAGAATCCTGTAAGCTTTCCTGTTTTCAGCCTTTGCCGGGATGACGGTTTTGGATTCAGTTAAGTCCTGCGAGAGCCACATTCTTAACTTTCTCAGCGCAGGCCAAACACAATCAAAAAGGGAGATCGAAATGGCCAGAAAAACAAATTATGGATTTGAGAAGCGCCAAAAGGAGCTCGCCAAAAAAGCCAAAAAAGATGAAAAGAAAATGCGCAAACAGGAAGAAAAAAATCAAGACGGTCAGGAAACTTCAGACGAAGATCAATCGGCCCCGCGTGTAGATTAAAACCGCGCAACAAGCCTTGCACAAACGTCTGATTGCGTAATTCCAGTCACGTAGAAAATAATACTCACATCATTGAAGAACTTACAGACTCATTCTATTCAGAAACCAGTTCATCACTTGTGAAAGGGCGAACTGGTCAGCCAGACCGTGCAACCCTTTTTCAAATTCCCCACCATATCCCACAGATCCACTTCCAAGTCTGAGGGTCGATACTCGCAGCCTGAAACAAGCGACGTCCGAACTGATTGGTGACCGGACCATCCAAACTGTGCATCTATACAGTCTCAAATCGTTACATCCTGATTCCTTTTTTACGAACCTTCACGTTTATTGTCATTGATTAGTCAGCTATCTTGTCACTCATCGATGAGCGGTTGTAGCGGACCGCTTTTCGGAAAGATACAAATAACTCCCATAAAACGTTTTGCCCCGCGGTCGTTACCCTCCAGACTGTGGGGCTATTTTTTTCTTGCAAACTTGCCTACGAACCGAAAATACAGAAAATTCTCACGCCGCTAGCTTCGATGGTCGGACACGTGAGATGGGAAAAGGGTTGTTTAATCGAGTTATTTTTTTAGTGAATTAGATAAGCGGACCAAAATCAACACAATTCACCGATAAATATAACCTAAACGCCAAAGACTTTCCCACTACATTACTCGACATTTGCTTCTTGACACCCACTGTCACCTCTCATACTATTTAGACAAATACAAATCTCTCCGATAAGAGCAAAGGTGGAGCAATTCACTGGCGCAGAACCGCGGGCCTTAAGTTAAGGTAGCCGAGTCGCCGAAGAGAGTAGATGTTCTCGAATAAACTAACATTTGAGGAATTTTTGACGTCTGCCTTCGGTTTGAAGCAGGCGTTTTTTATTGCTCAGATCTGCCGAGAGACCGATTCAACCGAGCTTATGTTCTCAACACTGGGGGCGTTATTCATTTATGAAAGAAAATGCCAAAAAAACGCAACGGTTCTCTCTGAACGAACAGCCATATCGGCGATTTTACCTCCCGATGCGGACGAAAATGGCGATTGCCATACTCCTGTCTATATCTTGGCTGACATTCTGTACCTATCTGGCAATGCCATGGATCAGGGATCTGTCTGAGATATTCGGACGCTCTCTGGCCATATTCATCGTCTTTGGCGTTGCTCTGGTCCCGGGATGGGCCAATGCCTATCTGATCTCGGGCCTGCTCTTTGACCGCCGACCTATATATAACACACACAAAACCCTGCCGCCGGTTTCTGTCCTGATCGCGGCCTATAACGAACGGGATTGCATTTTTGAAACACTGCATTCTGTTATCGGACAGGACTATCCGGGAATGGTTGAAATTGTGGTCATCAACGATGGTTCGACTGATGACACGAAAAGCGAAATCAGGCGTGCCAAGGAGCGTTTTACCGATTATCCCCGCATCGTCATTCGCAGCCTTGAGCAGAACCCTAACCAGGGAAAGGCTGCAGCCCTGAATATGGGGCTCGCTGAAGCCAGCCATGAGATTCTGGTGACCGTTGACGCCGACACGAGCATGTACCGTGACAGCCTGGCCAACCTTGTGACCAATCTTATCGACGGCCCGCCGAATACTGGTGCCGTTGCTGGTACCGTTCTGGTCAAAAACTCACGCAACACCTTGATGACTCGCTTGCAGGAATGGGACTATTTCCTCGGCATTGCAGTAGTCAAGCGCATCCAGTCGCTCTATCAGGGGACACTTGTTGCCCAGGGGGCGTTCTCAGCCTACTGGCGAAGCGTTGTTGAAACTGTCGGTGGATGGGAGGATACTGTAGGAGAGGACATCGTCCTGACCTGGGCTCTACATCAGAACAACTTCCGCGTCAACTATGCTGAAAACGCCTTTGTATTTACCAACGTGCCGGAAACCTATGGCCAGTTTTTCCGCCAGCGACAGCGCTGGTCACGCGGATTGATTGAGGCCTTTCTACACCATCCGGGCATCCTCATGAAACTGCGTCCATATTCGCCGTTCGTTTTTTTTAACCTTTTATTCCCTTATCTCGATGCGGCCTTTCTTTTGTTTTTTCTTCCAGGAGTCATTGCTGCCGTATTTTTTCAGATCTATGCCTTGGTCGGAATCATGACATTGTTCCTGTTGCCGCTGATGATCCTCATTAACGCCATTATGTATTTTCATCAGCGCAGAATTTTTCTCTGCCACGGCCTGAAATTGCGCCGAAACATCCTGGGGCTTTTGCTCTATATGTTTACCTATCAGGCGATCATGGCTCCTGCCAGTCTCGCTGGATACCTGTCAGAGCTATTGCGCTTCAAGAAAAAATGGGGGACGAAATGAGTCGCATCACCATGGTTATGATTCTGCTCTGCCTCAGCGTACCAAGCTACGCCGAACGCTTTTTCACCGAAGTCAGCGGCTCGCGAGACAGTGACGATGCCAGCTCACTCATGCTATTTACCGGTTACCGTCAGGCACTTGATGGTCCTGGAGTGGAACTTGAATTCGCTGGTGGCCAGCGCATTTACACCGAAGCGGGTGAACGGGAAAAGTTCGATTCCGGGCGCTTGCTGCTGCTCAGTACTCCGGGAAGAAACTGGAATACGATACTGCGCATTGAATTCCTTGGTGGAGACGACTGGTCACCAACTCTGCCTGCAGCTTTTTTCAGCAATCAGTTTAACAAAAACTGGTACGCCGAAGTCTCCGCCGAGCGCGAGCCGGTCGACTCGGTCAGTGCCATTCGCAACCATATCCGTGTCGACAGCTATGTCGCATCAGCCGATTACCGGCTTAACAACAAAGTGACTCTCGTCGGAGCATTGATCAGCCAGCACTTCAGTGATGATAATCAGAAAAGGGGCGGTATCGGACGAATCATAATCTCGCCGGCCCAGCTCCCCGGCTTCCACCTGCAATTGAAGGGACGCTCATTACAAGCCGACCAGGACAGCCCTGATTATTTTTCACCGCGAAACCTGAGCGAAGGCCTTTTGCTTTTCGGCTATGCTAAAGCGTTTCTGAATGACAACTGGGTCATTAAACTGCTGGGTGGTCCCGGTCTGCAACGAGTTGAACCTTTTGATGATGAGGCAAACAACAAAGCCGTCTACCAGGCCGAGATACATATGCGGGGCTGGTTCAATGACCACGTCCAACTCACATCGAGGCTTGGATGCACATCGGCCAATGATACGCGAGAGGCCTATAGTTATTGCTTTGGCAAGATGCACTTGGGCTATGCATGGTAACCTGGGAAACCCTTCCGTTCAGGTATTCCGGCGTTGAATTAAGACCTGCTTTAATGAGGGATTGTCGGCGACGAAACTAACAACCCGGTGGGGGAATCAAGAGAGAGCATGATGGCTTGATCGTTCATGTTTTGATCGGCATCGAGGATCGGTTCGGCCTGCAAGTGTTTTTATTGCAAAGTAGTGAACGGCGTGACGTATTTTACCTCTCAGTTGATCTTTTGATGATCGATTACAAGCCGTAGCCCTTCATCTTTTCCCAAAGGTTTTTGCGGCTGATTCCCAGGATGGCGGCCGCTTCGGTTTTATTGTCGTCTGTTTTTTTCAGTACATGAAGGATGCATTTTTTTTCAGCTTCAGCAACAGCTTCTGCCAGGTTGTCGGGAATTTTTTCCTTTTTTTCTGCAGCAGAGTCGTTCCAGATTTCCGTGGGCAGATCCCAGAGCTGAATTTTGGATGTCGGGGCCAGGACGGATACCCGCTCCAGAATATTGTGGAGCTCGCGTACATTTCCCGGGAAAGGGTAGCTTTCAAGGGCTTGACGCGCTTCGGCCGACAGATCGAAGGACAGTCCCCGTTCACGACCGAATTCACCCAGGAAGAAATCTGCAAGTTCCCCAATGTCGTCTTTGCGGTCACGTAAGGCTGGAATTTCAATCGGGATGACCTGCAAACGGTAGAAGAGATCCTGGCGGAAATTGCCTTTTTCAACCTCTCCCGCAAGGTTTTTAGCCGTCGAGCAGAGAACCCTTACGTTGACCGGGATCGGGTGTTTCCCCCCAACCCGTTCGATTTCACGTTCCTGCAGCACTCGCAGAAGTTTGACCTGTAAGTCGAGCGGCATGTCGCCGATTTCATCAAGCAGAATAGTCCCTTGATCGGCCAGTTCGAACTTGCCGACGCTGGTTTTCTCGGCGCCAGTAAAGGCACCTTTCTCGTGTCCGAAGAACTCGGACTCCATGAGTCCTTCCGGGATCGCGGCGCAATTAACCCGGACGTATGGTTTATCTGCCCGACGGCTCTCGAAATGGATCGCCGCTGCGACCAGTTCCTTGCCCGTGCCGCTCTCACCCTGAATCAGGATCGACGAGTCGCTTCCTGAGACCTGACTGATCAGGCTGAGGACTTTCTGCATCGGTGCACTGCTGCCAATGATTGGTCGTCGCTGCCCCCCGCAGTGTTCCAGCGAGACACAGCGTGCCTTGATCAACTGCATCTCCAGAATCCGCTTGATCCGGAAGCTCAGATCGTCGAGGTCAAACGGCTTCTGGATATAATCGGCAGCACCGTTCTTCAGGCAGTTGATGGCAGTATCAGTGTTGCCGTGAGCGGTCATCATCACCACTTCGGTGTGTGGCGAAACCTTCTTCACCTCTGCCAACAGCACTTCACCGTCGAGTCCCGGCATTCGAATATCGGAGAGTAGCAGCTGGTAATCATTCTGTTTGATCAGCTCCAGTGCTCGGGTGCCGCTGTCTGCTGCATCGATCTGCCAGCCATGACTGCGTAAATGGTCGACAACGGTAATGCGCATGATTTCTTCGTCTTCGGCAACAAGAATCTTCGGGTCCATTTTATGCCTTTGCTTCATTGTTGTTCTGTAGTGGTACGCTGATAGTGAAGATCGCGCCCCCTTGCGGGTTATTGACGACAGTCAGCTCACCCTCCATCTGCTTGATCAACGAATAGGAGACCGACAACCCGAGCCCGGTCCCTTCGCCGACCTCTTTGGTGGTGAAGAAGGGCTCGAAGATTTTATCCAGATGCTCCTCAGCAATACCGGGGCCGCTGTCAGCGATTTTGACAACCAGTTGTTGTGTGTCCAGTCGGCTGCTGACCTGCAGCTTCCCACCCCTTTCTCCCATCGCCTGGACGGCGTTACCGGCCAGGTTGATGACCACCTGACGCAACGCTTCCATGCCGATCAACAGCGGTTGGCCGACGTTCAGCTGCAAATCGAGCTCAATGTTGCGACGGCCGACACAGGTTAATTCAAGGCAATCACTGAGCATCGCATCGACATTCCCTACGACCTGCTGCAAGGGTTCTTTACGGCCAATATTGAGCAGTTGCTGGACGGTCCCCTTGATCCGCTCCACGCCCTGGCCGAGCAGATCCACATAGCGATTCAGCAGGTCCGGCTTGTCCATACTTCGCCTCATGGTTTGGATGCAGTTCTGCATGCCACCCAGAGGGTTGTTGATTTCGTGGGAAATCCCTGCGACCAGCCGACCGAGGGCCGCCTGTTTTTCGCTTTGGGAAACCTGCTCTCGGGAAGCATCCAGCTCCTGCTGCGATTGTTCAAGGCGGGCACAGAGCTTATGGAAATTCCCCGAGAGAGAACCGATCTCGTCGCTTAAATCATCCAGATTCGATTCGTTCGGCAGTTTCTTTTCCGGATAGAGATCCATCTGTCGCGCTAGTTCTTTCAAGCGTTTGGCGACCAGGATATCGAACAGAACGTAGATTGTCAGCGAGACTAAAAGGATGGTCGCTATGGCGATATTCAGCAACAGCCGGTTGTTCTGTCTGATTTCCGCATAGGCCCAGTCGATCGGAATCGAGACGCTCATCCCCCCGCGGATGTCTCCGATCTGGTAGCCTTGCCCGGTGTGGCATTCGAGGCAACGTGCATCGACTTCAAGGGGAGCCATATAACGCAGACGGTGGACATCTTGAACCTTCTCGATGCTGACTGATTCCAGCTCTCCCTGATCAAAACCTTCCAGGCTGTTGCGTTCAAAATCATCCGGGATGTTGGCCGGATTCATCGGATTGAGGCTGGTAACGTTAAACTGCCCCATCCCTTCGCGGGCTGCGTAGGCGGACAGTTCGCGGGTAACCATTGCCGGGTTGCGCTTGACCAGCCAGTTCCCCTCCCGATCCTGAATCTGACCCTCTGTCAGAAACGGGTTCTCTTCCACTCCTGGCTCTTTTATCAGAAACAGGCCGTCATGATCGGCAACCCATTGGCGGGTAATGCGGATCTGATTGAACAGCATCTTGGCCTGCCGGGTGGCCTGCTGAACCACCAGTTCTTCCTGAAAGCCGGAGGTCCGGTAAAAGGTTACGCCGTAGGAACAGAAGGTGATCAGGGCAATCATGATGATGAACTTGGTTTTCAGCTGCATGTCAGGCTCCTAGATAATGCTACCGAACGGTAACACAGGTCGAGAGTGAAATGCTACCCAGAGGTAACGCTGAGCACAGATAAAATTCATATATAGCTGAAAATAAAGATGTTTTTCTTGTGGCACGGCCATTGCTAACAATACTGCATAGGCGATCTGTGGTGACAATATTCACAAATATTTGAATAGGAGGTTACATGGGCTCTGGTCGAAGAAACGGGAAGGATGGGATACGTCCTTCAAGACATTATATTTGCAGCTGCGGCCAACGGCAAGAGGAGGCATTATGAGAGTTGTGGCCATCTGTTCTGTTGTGGCGATGATCTGCATGTTCGGCTATCTGGTTGTCGAATCGAAGATGTTATCTTACATGTCGAGCGACCCGGAAGTCTGCATCACCTGCCATACCATGAACACTCACTATGCAACCTGGCAGCATAGTTCGCACCGAGAGCGAGCGACCTGCGTCGACTGCCATCTGCCGCGAGATTCTTTCGTCAACAAATATCTGGCCAAGGCACGCGATGGCTACAATCACTCCGTTGCAATGACATTTAAAACCTACGGTTACAACCTGCGGATCACCGATGACGCAGCAACACGAATTCAGGACAACTGCATCTCCTGTCACGAGGGGATTGTTTCGCAGATGCTTGACAACGCCAAGTTGTACACGAAGACCGACAGCCATGTGCAGATGGGCCGCAGGTGCTGGGAATGTCACCGCGAAGTTCCGCACGGCGTGACCCGTAACCTGACAACAACCCAAGCAAACCTGGTTCTTGACTAGTTAACTATCTGGAGGAAAACCTTATGAAGAGATCAACGATTATCACAATCCTGTGTGTCATGGTGATGGTACCGATGCTGCTGCTGGCGGTATCGATCAAGGAAAACAAGGCAGAGCAGGAACAGATCAATGCAACGCCACAGATTAAAAAGCTTGAGCCACGAAGTGCCGAGTGGGGAAAATACTATCCACGTCAGTTTGATTCCTACATGCAAACCCAAAAGAGTGATGACATTCGGGACGTCCTGGAAGAGAACCCGGCATTGGTTGTTATGTGGGCCGGCTACGGGTTCTCCAAGGACTACAACGCACCGCGTGGACATTACTATATTCTGGAAGATAATTTAAACACCCTGCGAACCGGCGCTCCTCTCAATCCGCAGACCGGGCCGATGCCGACCGCCTGCTGGACCTGCAAGTCACCTGACGTGCCCCGCCTGATCGACGAGATGGGCGAGAACGATTTCTTCACCGGCAAGTGGGCTCGCCACGGTGGCGAAATAGTCAACCCGATCGGTTGCGCTGACTGCCATGATAACAATACCATGAAACTGACCGTCACCCGCGATTACCTCAAGCGTGGCCTCGACGCTGAAGGCAGCATGCCGTTTGCCGAAGCGACCCATCAGGATATGCGCACCCTGGTTTGTGTTCAGTGCCATTCAGAGTACTACTTCAAGGCAACCAAGTGGACCGATAAGAATGGTGAAGAGAAGACAGCAAAAGTTGTTACCTTCCCCTGGGACAACGGATTCTCTGCTGAAGATATCGAGCAATACTACGATGAAAGAAACTTTGTCGACTGGACCCATAAACTGAGCAAAACTCCGATGCTGAAAGCCCAACACCCCGGCTTTGAAACCTTCATCACCGGTGTTCACGGCAAGAACGGTCTGGCCTGCGCCGACTGCCATATGCCTTATGTCCGGGAAGGTGGCGTCAAATACTCCAATCACAATGTCGGCAACCCGCTGGATGACATCGCCAACACCTGCCTGAACTGTCACAGTGGTACCGAAACAGAATTCAAGGATACCGTCGCACGCAAGCTCGAGCGCAAAGAAGAACTGCACAAGAAAGCGATGCAGGTTCTGGCCAAGGCTCATCTCGAAGCTGCCAAGGCCTGGGATTTAGGCGCGACCGAAGCTGAAATGGCCCCGGCGCTGAAAGATATCCGTCACAGCCAGTGGCGCTGGGACTTCTCGATTGCCGCACACGGCTCCTTCTTCCACGCTCCCGAGGAGACCCTGCGCGTCCTTGGCAGCGCCATCGACAAGGGACAGGAAGCTCGTATCAAGCTGCGCACGATCCTGGCCAAATACGACGCTGCCGACTACCAGGTGCCGGACTTCTCCAGCAAGGAAAAAGCTCAAGCGGTTATCGGTCTGCCGTTTGACAAGATCGTCGCTGAGAAGAACGACTTTATCAAAGGCTTAAAGGAAGATTGGTTCAAAGAAGGTGAAAAGAATGGTGTTTACGATCCCAAGTCCCGCGAGGGGATGGTCCTGAAGACCTCTTACCCGAACTGATCGATAGCGGATAACTGAGGCAAACAGATCGGCCCTGTTCACCGAGAGTGAGCGGGGCCGATCTGTTTGAAATATGGGCAATGAATATTCCAAAACGACTCTATCACTATGGAATTAAAGTCCGCAGATTGGATCGGAACAGAAAGCTTCTGAAAAAAGTACAGTTCAACGATCGTCATCCTCGAGAATACGGGAATCCATTCAAGTTAACCACCCTGTCTCTTCATTCCCGCGCAGAGGCAATCCAGAACCTTCGCAAGAAGAAACTGGCCCCCGCTTTCACGAGGATGCCGACAAGAGAAAGCCACAACCATCTGCGGAAACGATCAACGCGGTAATCAAGCCTCAATCGCCCTCTCCCTTCTCTCGATCACACCTCAATCTTCACGTAAGAAAAAGATCGTACCCGCACTTCAGCATCAGCAATAACAAAACAAATCGAAACACCGGCACCACAACCTTGTCGGCATTATTAATCACCAGTCCGCTACCGAGCCAATTACCGCAGATGGAACCGGCAATGGCAACCATGGCGACAGGCCAGTAAATCTGTCCCTGGATCAGAAAGTAGACGAACGCTGAGACATTGGACGCATAGTTCACAATGCGGGCATTGGCGCTGGCCTCGCGAGTGGTCATATGCAGGAAGACCATGAACGCCAACAGCAGGAAGGTCCCGGTTCCGGGTCCGAAAATCCCGTCATAGCCGCCGATAAAAAATCCTGCCATGATGGCGCGAACGACAACCTGCTGTTGGGTCAGTTGAGGTCGATCCGCTTGCAGAATCGCCCTCATGTGTCGGGCCTGCAGGTAAAACAGCACCGGTATGACGATCAGCAACAGGGTAAAAAGAATGCTGCGGGACAGATAAGCTGAAAGGGAAGCGCCAATGGCCGAGCCGATCAAGGCGGCAACGATGGCGTAGATGACGGTATGCCAAAGGATGGTGCGGCTTCTGATATAGCGAAACACCGCGAAGCTGGTCCCGGTAGAACTGACGCACTTGTTGGTGCCGAGAATCAGCCCGGCAGGCATACCCAGGGCCAGGTAGGTGGGAACCGAAATCAACCCACCGCCGCCGGCAATCGAATCGATAAACCCGGAAAACCCGATAAGTAAGAAGACGGCAGCGTACTGCCAGATTTCTATATCCATTCAAAATCACCTCAAAATAGACATGCGATTTGAGCAGCGCAAAGCATAGAGGTGGAACCGGCGGCTGTAAAGTTAATAACCTGTAGAAAGGCGGGTCTAGATTACAGAATTCCCAAGCACTGGTCGAAACGGCTTGAGCCCGAGACACAACAGAACGGTATCTTATTAAAATGATTGCCAGACACCGGCATCTAATTTAAACCGGCATATCGATTACATGGCAGGGGACGAGATCTCGGAAATAATAAAATTTATTTTAATCAAAAAGACTGCTAACCTCTTGCTATCCATTTGAAGAGGCTGATTCATGTCCAGCATTGCCAACGCACTTATCCCGGTCCTGACCTTGATCCTCGCCGGGTTCCTGATCCGCCGCACCCAATTCCTGCCCGACAGTTTCTGGCCATCGGCGGAAAAGATGACCTACTACCTGCTCTTTCCGGCACTGCTGATCCATAGCCTGGCCAACAAAAAAATCAGCGACCTGCCCTGGCGTGAAATGTTCTTCACTCTGGAATGGACCATCCTGATCAGCGCCCTGTTACTAAGCTCCTGGTGGTTTCTCAAACGCGACAAGGGCGGACCCCTGTTCACATCGGTATTTCAGGGAGGGGTACGCTTCAACACTTATGTCGCCCTGGCCATCGCTGAAGCCCTGTTCGGCGCCGAGGGCCTGCTGCTTGCAGCCATGGGCGCGGGCTTCATGATCCCACTGATCAACGTGCTGTGCGTATCGGCCTTTTCCCTGACGGTAGGCGCCGCCAGGGTATCACTCAAGCAGTTCTTTCTCAGCCTGGCGACCAACCCATTGATTCTCGGCTGCGTCATCGGCGGCAGCCTCAACGTGACCGGCATCGGTCTGCACACGGCCCTCGAATCTCCACTGATGCTGGCTGGCAAGGCCGCCCTCCCCCTTGGGCTGATGGCC